>JAFYUX010000094.1 GCA_017549385.1 Bacillota bacterium | reverse complement strand
CTACAGATGCCCTGTTGAAGTAGAAGACAGATCTTTCATGAACGCTGTATTCGTAACTGGAGACAAGGATCTCGACAAGCAGTTTGTTGCAGAAGCAAAAGAACAGGGTCTCGTAAATCTCGGCGGCCACAGATCTGTAGGCGGCATGAGAGCCAGCATCTACAACGCTATGCCAGAAGAAGGCGTAGACAAGCTTATCGAGTTTATGAAAAAATTCGAAATGCAAAACAGATAATATATCGAGGACAAAATTATGTTTAAAATTGCCACACTTAACAAGATCTCTCCTGTAGGTCTCGCAAAACTTACAGACAAATATCAGCTCATCGACAATACTGATGATGCCTGCGGCATCGTGGTTCGCAGCCAGGACATGAAAGAGATGGATTTCTCTGACGAGCTCCTCGCTATCGCACGTGCCGGCGTAGGCGTAAACAATATTCCTACAAGCAAATGCGCAGACGAAGGTATCGTTGTTTTCAACACTCCTGGTGCAAACGCAAATGCAGTAAAGGAACTGGTTATCGGCGGTATGCTCCTGGCATCACGTAACATCGTAGAAGCCTCAAACTGGGCACACTCTTTAGAAGATGACATCGCAAAGCAGGTTGAAAAGGGCAAGAGCCAGTTTAAGGGTAACGAAATCATCGGCAAGACTATCGGTGTTATCGGTCTTGGCGGCATCGGCGTTCCTGTTGCAAACACGGCTCTTAAGCTGGGCATGAAGGTTATGGGTTACGACGCATACCTCTCAGTAAACAACGCACTCCATCTTTCTGATCAGGTTTATGTTGTTAATCGTCTTGAAGACATGCTTCCTGCATGTGACTTTATCACTATGCACGTGCATGCAACAGAAGAAACAAACGGCATGATTAACGCTGATGTATTCAGCAAGATGAAGGACGGCGCAGTTCTCATGAACTTTGCCCGTGCAAGCATAGTTGACACAGCAGCTCTCAAAGACGCTCTGGCATCCGGCAAACTCTCAAAATATGTAACTGACTTCCCTAACGCAGACATGAAGGGTCTTGCAAACGTTATCATGACGCCTCATCTCGGTGCTTCTACTGACGAAGCCGAAGACAACTGCGCAAATATGGCTGTAACAGAAATGATGGATTATCTGGAAAACGGCAACATTAAAAACTCAGTAAACTTCCCTGCTGTTGATATGGGTGTCTGCAGAGTAGCAAGCCGTATCGGTATCCTCCACAAAAATATTCCTAACATGATCGGTAAAATCACTTCTGCAATTACAGAACTCAACATCGCCGACCTTACAAACCGTAGCCGTGGCGAGTACGCTTACACACTTCTCGACCTCGACTCAAACGTGACACCAGAAGCTATCAATCACTTAGAAGCTATCCCTGGTATCATCAAAGTTAGAGTAATCAAAAACTAAAACGCAATAAAACGGGGCTGTTGCACGAAAGTGCAACAGCCCCTTATTTTTTACTGTGCCAGAATTTCTTTTACAAGCTGACCCAGGCGAGCCAGACCTTCTAAAACAGTTTCTTTACTGGCAGCATAAGCAACTCGTACAAAGCCTTCTTTACCAAATGCAGAGCCTGGAACCATAGCTACATGCTTTTCATCGAGAAGCTTCATGACAAATTCCTTTGAGTAGGAATCGCTGCCGCTCAGCGGCATGTTGCCGAAGGTATCGGCAGTTGCCAGGAGTTTATCCTTTACACATGAAATGTCCAGGAAAAGATAAAACGCTCCCTTTGGTTCGATGCACGGAACTTCAGGAAGTTCTTCGTGGAGATATTTTACCGCAGCTTCCATACGTTCTTTGTAGGCAGCAACCATCATGTTTGTGTATTCTTCTCTATGTTCTAAAGCAGCAACACCTGCCCACTGAGAAATAATAGATGGATGTGATGTGATATGACCCTGGAAAGCAGTCATAGCTTTTGCAAACTCCACTGTAGACGCAGTGTATCCGATACGCCAGCCCGTCATAGGGATAGACTTTGAGAGGCCGTTAAGCACGATGGTGATATCCTTTGCTTCTGGTGAAACCGCCGCCATGCTGACAAACTCGTCAGCAAAACAGATGCGCTCGTAAACTTCGTCAGAGAGTATGTAAATGCCTTTTTTATGGCAAACGTCTGCAATAGCCTTGAGTTCTTCTCTTGTGTGAACCGTACCCAGCGGGTTTGATGGATTGCAGAGAATAACCATCTTTGTTTTTTCTGTAGAATACTCCTCGATCTCAGCTGCAGTAAGCTTGAAATCATTTTCTCTTTTGGTATCTACAAACACCGGAACGCCTCCGGCGATCTTTACAATCTCCGGATAACTTACCCAGTATGGTGCCGGAATCAGAACTTCGTCACCACTATTGAGAAGAGCAAAGCAAGTATTTGTGATGGACTGCTTTGCACCGTTTGATACTACAATCTGATCTGGTATATAGTCCAGACCGTTTTCCTCTTTAAGTTTTTTGCAGATAGCAGTTCTAAGCTCAATGAGACCTGGAACCTTGTCGTAACGTGTTTTGTTTTCCGCCATGGCACGAGCAGCGCCTTCTTTTGCATGTTCTGGAGTGTTAAAATCAGGCTCACCTACACTGAGATTTATAATATCTATGCCACTGGCCTTAAGATCAAACACTCTTGCATTTATAGCAACTGTTCCGGATGGAACAATATTTCTTACTGTCTTAGATAACATCTACATTCTCCTGAATCCTGCATTTGCTGCAGATTCTTCGTACCATGCTGCGTTGATAAGCATCCCCACAACCATGATAAAACCGATAAGATAAAACCATAACAGCAGAGCCACAACAGCAGCAAAACTTCCGTAAATCATATTGAATTTCGAAAAATTATAAAAATATGCATAATATCCGACGCTGACGATGATAAATCCTGACGCAGCAAATATACTGCCCGGAATAGTCTTTTTAAAAGGAATCCTTTCCATCGGGAGAATCGAATAGTTAATTGCAATAAACACCACATAAATCAGCATTGCCAGAGGCCATTTTAAAACCTTGAGAATCTGATCTATATGGAGAGCCAGCCCGAGATACTGATCTAAAAATACATTTAACAGATGAAACAGCATATCACCGTAAACCAGTACAATCAGTCCCAGACATATTGCGATAATGAGCCCCGCTATAGTAACGATAGCTCTTAATCTGTTTTTGATAAAACGCACAGCATTTCGGTCACCAAACCCATAAGTGTAGTCAGCCATACGCATAAGAGAAAACTCAAACTTTGAGGCCGCCCATAAGGCAGGTATCAGAAACGCAATACTTATACCACCATTCATGTCGCCGATTGCTTCCAGCACAGTGGATACCAGTTCATTTTTAGCAAACTCCTGGCTGATAGATCTCACCAGTTCCACAGTAGTATCTGTCACACTGAGAAAATGAAACAGAAGCGTTATAATTGGCACAATAGAAAACAGCAGATAAAATCCCAGTTCTGCCGCCGCGCCCTGATAATAAGGATCCTTGAGACGATTAAGTACTATAAAACTGGTCCGTGCCATTTTACTTTTCATAATTTGTCCTATTCCGCTTTTTCAAGCAGTTCCTTAAGTTTTCTTAACGCGTTTGCTCTATGGCTGATATCATTTTTTTCTTCTGCTGTAATCTGAGCATAAGTTCTTTCGAACCCTTCGGGTACAAAGAGAGGATCATAGCCGAAACCGTTTGTACCAAGAGGTGCTCTGTTGATTGCACCTGGACATTCGCCTCTTGCAACAAGAGTTCTTCCGTCAGGATAGCAGAGAGTAATAACTGAAACGAATCTTGCTCCGCGATTTTCGTCCGGAACATCCTTGAGAAGTTCCAGAAGCTTTTCGTTGTTTGATTCGTCTGTAGCATCTTCGCCAGAGAATCTTGCAGAATATACACCAGGTGCTCCATCGAGAGCGTCTACTTCGATGCCGGAGTCATCTGCGATGGCAGGCATTCCTGTAGCCAGCATAATAGCTTCTGCCTTGATCTTTGAGTTTTCTTCAAAAGTAGTACCGTTTTCTTCTACGTCAAGATCCGGCACACCAGCTTCTGCTTTTGTGATTACGTCGAGACCGAACTGTTTTGTGATACGTTCTATTTCTACAATCTTGTGCTTGTTGCCTGTTGCTGCTACAATTTTGCCTTTCATTTTCTTACCTCATTTAATATATAAATTTTAAAATTATCTTGTGTCACGTGTCCGCGGAGCGGTCGAAAAGCAGGGTTCACCAGCTTTCATACGTCCAATTCTAACAGTTTTCACAATCACTTTCAATCTGTGGGGCCAGCGATAAAATGTATAAAAGATTTGTGAATTTGAATGGATTGTTATTCATTTACATAAAATGTTACGTGTAGTAAAATTAGCATAAGCAGGAGGTAATGATAATGGCACTTGTTACAACTAAAGACATGTTCGCAAAAGCCCTCAAAGCAAATTATGCTGTAGGCGCTTTTAATGTAAACAATATGGAAATCATCCAGGGTATCGTAGACGCGGCTCGCGACGAAAATGCTCCTCTCATTCTTCAGGTTTCCGCAGGCGCAAGAAAGTATGCAAAGCCTGTATATCTTAAAAAACTCGTAGAAGCAGCAGTAGAAGACTCTGGTCTTGATATCGCTCTTCACCTTGACCACGGCGAAGACTTCGAAATCTGCAAGCAGTGTATCGACGGCGGTTTTACATCTGTAATGATCGACGGCTCAAAGCACTCATTAGAAGAAAACATCAGACTCACAAAGCAGGTTGTTGAGTATGCTCACGACCATGGCGTTGTAGTAGAAGCTGAGCTTGGTAAGCTGGCTGGTATCGAAGATGACATCAAGGTAGATGCTCGTTCAGCTACTTTTACAGATCCGTTAGAAGCAAAAGAATTCGTAGAACGTACAGGTGTTGACTCACTTGCTATCGCTATCGGCACAAGCCACGGCGCATACAAGTTCAAAGGCGATCCTTACCTCGATTACGAAAGACTCAAGGAAATCCACAGACTCATTCCTGACACACCACTGGTACTCCACGGCGCTTCTACAGTACTCCCTGAGTTTGTAGCTCTCTGCAACCAGTATGGCGGTACTATCCCAGGTGCACAGG
>JAFYUX010000093.1 GCA_017549385.1 Bacillota bacterium | reverse complement strand
GTTCTCATCTGCCCACTCATTCCAGATGCGCACACCATGATCCTGGAGATACTTTACATTGGTGTTGCCCTGGAGAAACCACAGCAATTCATAGATGATAGACTTCAGATGGAGTTTCTTAGTGGTAAGCAGGGGAAAACCTTCTTCCAAGTTAAAACGCATCTGATGGCCAAACACGCTGATGGTGCCGGTTCCTGTACGGTCTTCCTTGCGTGTACCTTCAGAAAGGATTCTGTTGAGCAGATCAAGATATTGTTTCATAATGATGACTTTTACGTTTTATATCATACTGGACTATCACTTCTGACGGACATAATCAACAAATCGATACGGAAAAGCATGCTTCTCATCGGCCTCATGTTCTTCTGCAAAAGCTTCCGTCCAATCATTTTTATCAAATGTAGGGAAAAAGGCATCTGCCTGCGCTGGCGTGTCATGAACTTCAGTGAGACACAGACGGTCGGCATAAGAGAGAGCCTGAGCATAGACTTGGGCTCCTCCGATGATATACACCTCTTCATCAGATGCGCAAGAGGCCAAAGCCAGATCTAAAGAGGAAAATGTTTCAGCTCCGGGAAAGGTCTGGCCATTGCGGGACAAAACCACATTCCTACGGTTAGGAAGCGCACCTTTGGGCAATGACTCAAAGGTGAGACGACCCATGATTATGGTATGTCCTGTGGTGAGTTGTTTGAATCTCTTCAAGTCATTGGGAAGCCAATACAGAAGCTTGTTCTGATAACCAATGGCTCCATTCTGTGCCACGGCTGCAATTATTGATATCATACTATATAATGTTCAATTTGGTTTGGATGTCTGACATCTTTCCGGTTTCTAACAGGGTATTCAGATGTTTGACAGACATTGCTTTGACATTGTTAATTTGCCACAAATTTACAGTTTTTTGTCGGAGTAGACAAACAAAAACAAGAAAAAAGGTGACACATGACTGTGCCACCTTTTTATATAGGTCGGATAACTAAGACTTATTAGTTACGACGTGATGCCGAATAGTTGATACGCAGCGCCCAAGACTTACGCAATACCTCTTTGATATCGGTGATGATACCCATCTTAGTCTTTTGGTCGGCTTTAATTGAAATCACCTGTTCAGCCTGGTTCATCATGCCCTGACGTTCCTGGGCAACGAAATCCATTACTTCACGAGGTTCAGCAAAACGGTCATTCAACTGAATACGTGTTCCGCTACCCAACTGTGCACGAAGCTGGTCGGTGGGAGGACCCACATAGATGAATGAAACTGCTGATTTCTTTTCCAACTTTTCCAATTCAGTACCTGAAGGGATAGTAAACTTTACCTTCAGTGTTACCTCACGCATTGTCGTTACAATCATGAAGAAGAACAAAATGGTGAAGATCAAGTCAGGCAGAGATGAGGTATTCATCTCAGGCATTTCGCGGCTTTCTTTTTTCTTAAATCCCATTACTTGTTTCCTCCATAATTACGTGGTTCTGCCTCAGATATCTTCTGGGGATAGTATGTACGGATGGCTACCTTCTGCTCATCGGTCAAGAACTCATAAGAGCGGCCGAACTTAGCTTTAGACAACTCTTCACGGAGTTCGTTATAGGCAGCTACCAGCTCATTCTGAACATTGAAGTATACATCGTAAGGTGTACCACGGTCTGTTTGTACAGAAATTACATGTTTGTCAGTTATATAGCAGGGTCCCAAAAGATCAATTTCCTTTACGTGCTTCTCGGGCAGAGAACTCAAATCTGCCTCGTTCTTGATGAACTCCTTAGCACGGGGACGCAGTTCCTTGATATCTGCTATGTCGCTATTGATCATCAGATCACCAGCTCCGTTCAAGCGTACATTCAGTACGTTTCTTTCCTTTACGTCAATCTGTGCGTCTTCCTGATCGGGATCGGGCGGCTGTGGCAAACGACGCGCCAAACCGCTGTCCGTATCCATTGATGTGGTAATCAAGAAGAAGATCAGCAAGATGAAGGAGATGTCCGCAGTTGAACTTGCGTTCAATCCAGGAACTTTCTTTTTCTTTTTTGCCATATCCTTCTTTTTTTGATACTAATTAAAAAGAACAGTACTTTCTCTCTTACTTGCTAGCAGTCTTGGTAAGGATACCTGACATGCTTACGCCTACTACAGCCACAGCTGCAACGGTCAGGATATAAATAGACCACAAGAACATTTCGGTAACGGTTACCATACCTGCAGAAGTTACAGTTCCGTCAGCGGCGGTGAACTCTGTCTCGTTCATACCCATTACATAACCTACAGCCAGAGATGCGATCATCAGGATGATTGTAGTTGCAGTAATCTTAGAACCGGGAACACCTGTAGTCACAGCGGGGTCATTACCCTTAGTGCTCTGTATACCTTTTATAATACCCCACACAATCAGAAGAGCGGTGATTACAGTAAGGCCATACATGAGCCAGAGCAAAAGCTCAGTCAGCTGAGGCTCGTTGTAGTCGCCCACGGGATTGTCGTAACCTACCGTGAAGAATGCACCGAAGCAAACTACGGCAAGCGCGATGCAGGCAAACAACACACGCCTTGAAATATTTTGAATTTTCATATTAACTCTCTTTGAATGGTTTGTGTGAGATTACTTCTTGCACTTGTCAGACTTCACGCACATAACGAGCAGTTCCTGTGCAGCCTCTTCCATGTTACTGGTCAGTGCTTCTACCTTAGACAGGATGTAGTTGTAGAATACCTGCAGAATCAAAGCAACAACGATACCGAAGATAGTGGTAATCAAAGCCACCTTCATACCACCAGCCACAACGGTGGGGCTAATGTCACCAGCACGCTGGATGTCGTCGAACGCCATAACCATACCGATCACAGTACCCCAGAATCCGAGAGAGGG
>JAFYUX010000092.1 GCA_017549385.1 Bacillota bacterium | reverse complement strand
GGGAGTACCGACAAAGATAACGTAAATGGTTTAAGGAGGGTATAAAAGTGAGCGGAACTAATTTAATTAGAAAAGCTGCTGCGGATTTTGCTGTTGCCACTCTGGCTCCAGTTTCATATATTCCGGAAAAAACAGCTGAATATACATACGATGCAGTCAAAGAAATGACTGCAATGGGTTTTTTAAAAGCCGCTAATCTCGAAGAAGCTTCTATTATAGTAGAAGAATTCGCCAAGCAGAACGCATCTATGGCAGAGGTTGTTGCCGTAGCAAATGTAACTGCAGATGTATTAGCTGCTTATAGTGTAGATGCCAAAGGCATGACAGGTTATGCTGTATATGAAGAGGGTGTTTCTTGTGGTGGTGTTATTGCCACAGAAGTCGAAGGTGGATACACAATTACTGGAAAAAAGATAGCTGCTGCTTTAGGCGGCGCTGCTGATCAGTACATCGTAATTGCTACTCTTGGTGATTCACTTGCCGCTTTCTTAGTTGAGGCTGCAGATGTAGAGTCAGAAAAGTTTGACAAGTTAGGTCTCAGATCATATCCAACTGCAGATTTAACTATGGAAAACGCTCCGGCGGTTCTCATTTCCGTTAATGGTGCAAAAGTCAGAGCAGAGGTTGCAGCAAAGATTGACATTTTAAATTGCTTTGTTGCTGCTGGACTTGCGGATGCATGTGTAAAAGCATCTATAAACCATGCAAAGACAAGAGTACAGTTTGGTATGCCGATTGCAAAGCAGACTGCTGTACAGTACATGTTGGCAGAAATCGAAATTGCCAGATTCAATCTCCTCGCTGTAGGTGAAAAAGCACTTGCTGTGGCTACTACAGGTAAATCATGCATAGTAGAAGCTGCTGCTGCGAAAAAAATTGCTGAAAAAGCTGTTTATTCCGCAGCAACCAACGCAGTTCAGATTCACGGTGGTACAGGCTACTCAAGAGATTATCCGATTGAAAGATATTACAGAGAAGCCAAGACATTATTCACATATACAGAAAAGGCAGACTATCCAGAAGAGTCTGTTTTAGAGGCATTATTAAAGTAATTTATATTAAGCTTTGCTTGATTTAAATTAATAAATATTCAGAGGCTAACGCTGTTCGGTTGCGATCTGCAACGCATAAGAACAAAAAGATTAGACTCTGAGCTACTTAACAAACCAATATCACAAAATTTTAAGGAGGTGGCTTGTTTGAATATTTTAACTCCATTTGAGTATTTCGCTCCTGCTACTCTGGACGAAGCCCTCGAACTGTTAGCTACTAAGGAAAACGCTAAGGTTTTAGCCGGCGGTACTGACTTAATGGTTCAGCTCAAAGAAAAAATGATTCATCCAGTAAACGTAATCGACATCACACACGTACCTGAACTCAACGAATTCAAGTGCGAAGAAGGCCAGGGCGCTGTTTTAGGTGCTTGCACAACTGACGCTTTCTGTGAATTCTCTGAAGAATTAAAGGCTAAGTTCCCTGCATTTGCTTATGCTGCAGGCGAAATCGGTGGCCCACAGGTTAGAGAAATGGGTACTATCGGTGGTAACCTTGCTAACTCTGGTCCATCAGCTGAAACTCCAGCATCTTTAATCTGCTACAGAGCACAGCTCGTTCTCGCTTCTAAGAATGGCGAAAGAACAATCCCTGTAGAAGATTTCATCACTGGTAACAGAAAGAACTGCCTCGAAGCAGGTGAAATCATCAAGACTATCATCCTTCCAGAACCAGCTGCTAACACATTCGTTAAGTATGGTTATGTAGGTATGAGAAGCTCTATGGAAATCGATATTGCTAACATGTGCATCAGACTCGACGTTGAAGACGGCGAAATCAAGGATGCTATGTGCGTAATGGGTTCTGTTGCTATTAAGCCTCTCATTTCTGAAGCTGTTCCTGCTGCTCTCATTGGTACAAAGGTTGGCGACGAAGAAGCTATCAAGGCTGCTGCTGAAGCTGCTCAGTCTGAAGTACACCCAATCACTGACGTAAGAGCATCTGCTGCTTACAGAGTAGACGTTATCGGTGCGCTCTGCAGAAGACTCCTCAGAGAACTTGCTGCAGAAATCAACTAATAGGGGGGTGTATTTTAAATGAAAAAGCAGATCGTTACTTTAAACATTAACGGCGAAGATATGGATTTAAGAATCGCTCCTATGGACGTACTCGCTGACGTTCTCAGAAAGGAAGCTGGCCTCACTGGTACTAAGAAGGGCTGCGGCCAGGGTGACTGCGGTGCTTGTACTGTAATCATCGACGGTAAGGCTGTATTATCTTGCCTCACATTAGCAATCGCTTGCCAGGGCAAGAAGATCACAACAATCGAAGGTATCGCTGATCAGAAGACTGGCGAAATGAATCCTATCCAGAAGGCATTCCTCAACCACGGTGCTGTACAGTGCGGTTTCTGTACTCCAGGTATGATCATGTCTTCTTACAACTTATTAACAAGAAATCCACAGCCTACAAGAGCTGATATCAGAAGAGCACTTTCTGGTAACCTCTGCAGATGTACTGGTTACCTGCTCATTTTCGAAGCTGTAGAAGCATGTGCAGCAGAAGGCGGGGTGTTATAATATGGGAATGAATAAGATGTACGAAGTTTCTAACAAGTATCATGATTATAAGGACTATACAAGAGAATACACAGAAGTAGGTAGATCTATTCCTCGTCTCGATGGTCCTGCAAAGGTAACTGGTAAGCTCCAGTACACAGATGACTTATCTTTACCAAGAATGGTATACGCTAAGATCTTAAGATCACCACACGCTCACGCTATCATCAAGAACATCGACTTCTCTAAGGCTCTCGAATTAGATGGCGTTCTCGACGTTCTCAAGGGTTCTGACTTCCCTATCGATTACGGTATCGTAGCTCACTCAGCTAACGAACAGGTTCTCGCTAGAGATAAGGTAAGAATGTGGGGCGAACCAGTTGCAGCTGTTTGTGCTATGACTGAAGAAATCGCTGAAAAGGCTCTCGAATTAATCGAAGTTGAATACGAACTCCTCCCAGTAGTAGTTGACGGTAGAGAATCTGAAAAGTTCGCTAACGAAACAGGCGTTCTCATCCACGAAGATAAGCCAGGTAACATCGCTCACCAGGGTACTCAGCAGTACGGTGACGTTGACGCTATCTTAGCTGAATCTGACCTCGTTATTGAACAGGAATTCTATTCTTCTCAGTACACTCACGCTTACATCGAACCACAGGCAGCTTTAGCTGACTACGACGTTCACAGAAATAAGTTACACTTATATGCTACTTGCCAGGTTCCACACTATACTCACCAGCAGTTAGCTAAGTGTCTCCAGATGCCTATGAAGGACATCAGAATCACAGTTCCACTCCTCGGTGGTGGTTTCGGTGGTAAGGGTGTTGCTTCTTGCGCAGACTTCATCACTTCTAAGTTCTCTTCTAGAGTAGGTCGTCCAGTTAAGTGCGCTTACGAAAGATCAGAAGTATTCGCTACTCACCAGGGTAGACACGCTTGTTACATGAAGTTCAAGATGGGCTTCGACAAGGAAGGTCACATCACAGCTGTAGACTTCAACAACCTCATGGTTGGTGGTGCTTACATGTCTTGGGGTGTTGTAGTATTATTCTACACAGCTTCTATGGTACACGTTCCATACATCACACCTGCTATGAAGTTCGCTGGTAAGAGAGTTTACACAAACACTAATACTTGCGGTGCTCACAGAGGTCTCGGTGGTTCACAGCCAAGATTCGCTATGGAAATCTTAATGGATATGGCAGCTGAAAAGCTCGGCATGACTCCATTACAGATCAGATTACTCAACGCTGTTGAATCTGGCCACACTTGCCGTTCAATGATGTACATCCCACACTGCGAATACAAGAAGACTCTCCAGACTGCTGCTGATAACTGTGACTTCGAAAACAAGTACGGTAAGCTCCCATTCGGTAAGGGTATCGGTATGTCAGGTGGTTACTACATCTCTGGTACTTCTTATACTCTCTACCTCTCTTACAAGCCACATACAGTTGCTAACGTTAAGATCGAAGGCGAAAACAACGTAGTATTATTCTGCGGTGCTACAGATATCGGTCAGGGTTGCGATATGGTTATGGCTCAGATGGCTGCTGAAACTCTCGGTATCAGATCTGAAGACGTTAAGGTAGTATCTAGAGATACAATGCTCGCTACATTCGACCTTGGTACATTCGCATCTCGTGTAACTTACGCTACAGGTTGGGCTATCAGAAGAGCTTGCGAAGCTGCTAACCAGCTCCTCTTCCCAGTTGCTGCTGCAATCATGGGTTGCCGTGGTCAGGAAGTTGGCGTTAAGGATTACCAGTTCTACTCTCTCTATGAAAAGAAGAGAAAGAACGTTGATTGGAACGAAGTAGTTGATCAGTACATCCAGGCTAATGGTCCTATCATCACAGCTGGTCAGTTCACTCCTCCAAGAAGAAAGGGTATCCAGCAGGGTGGTAACATCGGTCACTCTCCAACATTCGGTTTCACAACTCAGATCGCTGAAGTTGAAGTTGACCTCTACACAGGTCTCGTTAAGGTTGTTAAGATCACTGAAGCTGGTGACCTTGGTCAGCCTATCAACCCAATGTCTTGCGAAGGTCAGGTTCATGGTTCTATCCAGATGGGTCTCGGTAACGCTCTCTTAGAAGAAATGAGATACGCTGAAGATGGTAGACTCCTCAACCCTTCATTCCACGACTACAAGCTCTGTGGTACAATCGATATGCCAGAAGTTGAAGCTACAATCGTTGAATCTTACGATCCTTCTGCTCCATACGGTGCTAAGGAATCTGGTGAAGGTCCAATCCAGCCAACACCTCCAGCAATCTTCAACGCTGTATACGATGCTATCGGCTACAGATGTACAGAACAGCCTTTAACTCAGGAAAAGGTTCTCAACTACCTCAAGTCTATCGGCAAGAATCTCTAATTCTCAACGATATAGAATTGATAGTTATATTAGATACGGCGGATTTATCCGCCGTATCTTTTTTTATGATTTTGATATATTGCCGAAATGATTTTGGTGATTTGTCAAGAAATTATCAAATGATAGTGAAAAAAATTAGATAATACAGAGTATATTAGTTGACTTTAGGTAGGGGAATCGTATAAAATAATTGTGGTTTTTTGTGTATAAATTAAATTCAGATATAAATTTCGATCGGAGGATTATTATATTATGAGTAACCCATATAAGACACGTGAGGGTGGCGCTACAGTTACAATTTTCGTACCTTATGATTGCCAGAATAATTGTCCATTTTGTGTAAATAAAGAAGAATACAGCAATATGGAAGGTTTCAGCCTTGAAAAGATTTGCGAAAGCATCAAGGTAATGGATGAAATTACTCCAAACTGCGATATCGTATTCACTGGTGGTGAACCATTCTCTAATCTTAATTCACTTCAGGTTATGTTAGACCACGTTCCACCTACACACAAAGTATTTATCAATACTACTTTCCCTGTTTTTGCTACACAGACAGCTGATGATATGTGGGAATTCTGTGATAGAAATAAGGACAAGATTACTTGCATCAACATTTCTAGACACCTTGTTAAGTATGTTGAAGAATCTGACGATGAACTCATCGGCAGCCTTCCTGTAAATACAAGAGTAAACTGCGTACTTTACCGTGACTATCCACGTGAACAGCTCATGGATTACGTTAAGCGTTTTGAAAAGTACAACATTCCAATTCAGTTCAGATTTGACTACACTGATACTACACCTGAAAACCTTTATGAAGAAGAAAGCGATATGATCCTCAGAGATCTTAAGGAACTCTTCCCATACAAGGGTCTTGATGGTTGCCGTATGAGATGTGGCTACCACTTCCAGTACAACGATCTCGAACTTACTTACCATAAGACACTTCCATATTCTACAATCGTAGAAACAGAAGGTGATACTACTTATGATATCCTTTACGATATCCTTATTAAGCAGAATGGTGATATTCACGGC
>JAFYUX010000091.1 GCA_017549385.1 Bacillota bacterium | reverse complement strand
GCTGGCGCTCTTCAGATGAAGGTAAAGGTTTACGATTATGATAAGTACGATATCGTTGATATCGCAGAACTCGCAGAAGGCGACGTTATCGTGATGCACGGCGAAGAAGTAGAAGTTACATCAGTTGAAACAACTGAAGGTGGTTTAGTTATGATCAACGGCGGTATGGAAAACGGCGGTTTTGACCTTTTCTCTGCTGACGAAAATGTTTACTACGAAAGCGGCTTCAACGATGTAAAGACTTACAACGAAGTTGGCGAAATCACTATCCCAGTTTCTACTGAATTCGAATTCACAGATTCTTGTGATCTTGAAAACGGTCCTGTTGTTTACTACCCAGGCGATTTCCTTGTAGATTCAGGCATCGAATACGATTTCAACCCAAACAACACAAGCATCGTTGTTGAAGGTGGCCTTGTTATCGCAATGTCTCACATCTTCATGCCATAACAATTCGATAAAATTATCTGAGGCTCAAATACAAAAGGGGTGTTGCACAAAAGTGCAACACCCTTTCTTATTTGCTTTTTACTTTTAAAATTGCAAAACTTTCTGTCAGCTACCTTCATCAGCAAGCAATCATATTACTTTTCAAAAGCCGATGCGATGCGCTTTACTGCTTCTTCTACAATGCTGCGCGGACATGCAGGGTTGAGTCTGATAAAACCGTCACCGCTGATGCCAAACCAATTGCCCAGATCACCTGCAACCTTGCCTTTTTCCAGAACCGTCTTGTATATTTCTTCTGGAGTAAGGCCTGTACCATTAAAGTCGATCCACAGGAAATATGTACCTTCTGTAGTGTAAACGTAAGCGCCTGGAATGTTTGCCTCGAGATACTCCTTTGCAAACTTTATATTTCCATCGAGATAATCGATAAGCTGCTCGAGATAATCTTCGCCGTGATCATATGCTGCCTTGAGAGCAATCGGTGCAAACACGTTAAGACCAGTAACTTCATCGATTTCCATCTGATGCACATAACGCTTTCTAAGCTCGTCATCAGGAATAACAAGAGCAGAAGTACGGATACCTGCCAGGTTAAAAGTCTTGCTTGGCGCATATGCCGCAATGAGGTTCTTTTCAGAAATAGCCCCTGTAGGTACGTGCTTCCATCCTCTCATGATAAGGTCAGAGTGGATTTCGTCTGAGAAAATAAGTACGTCGTACTTTTCGCAAAGTTCAACCATGCGAGCCAGTTCCTCATAAGTCCATACTCTTGCGACAGGATTGTGAGGGCTGCAGAGTATAAACATCTTGAGCTCAGGATCAGAAACCTTCTTTTCAAAATCTTCAAAGTCAATTTCGTATCTGCGTCGGCGGGAGCCGTCCTCAACAACAATGAGCTGATTTTCTACTGCTATGCGGTTGTTGTATTTGATGCATTTGTCCTTAAATGGATAATACACCGGCGGCTGGATAAGGATTTTGTCCCCTGGTTCTGTAAATGCCTGTACCGCATATGTAACGGCAGGAACGATACCAGAAGCTGCAACAACCCATTTGCTTTCGATTTCCCAACCATGACGTCTGCTGAGCCATGACTTTGTGGCATCCCCTACCATCTTGGAATATAAAACAGGATAGCCGTAGATGCCTTCGGCAGCGCGGGCCGTCACCGCATCAACAACTTCTTTTGGTGCCGGAAAATCCATATCAGCTACCCACATAGGGATAGCGCCAGACACATCATAGCCCGGAAAAACTTTTTCAAAGTCGTTCCACTTGCAGCTGTCAGTGCCTCTTCTTTCTATATATTTGTCAAAATCGTATTTCATATCGATCTGCTCCTTTTCGTCAGTGTCGATCATTTATCTGTTCTTGTTTTTGTGACTCTTTCTGCGATTCAATATCGTACCCGAAATCAGACATACTGCCGCTCCAAGCACAATACCACCGATAATCATAATAGCACAGTGCATAAAAAACTCATCAGGTAAAATATTGATAATGGGATCCGTATCGTAATCGAAAATCCAGTAATCATTATCAAACATTATCTCATGGAAAAGTACAAAAGCCCTGTCCCAGTTTGTTGCGATAAAAGCTCCAAGAACTGCCGGCAGACCTACGCTGAGTATAGCCGTTGGATAAAGATAACTGTAGTCTTTTTTGCGTGCTTTCAATATGATACCTGCTGCCCCTATAATCAGAGTCACCAGTGCAATTTTCTGAAATCCCACGAAAATATCTTTTACTTCTTCAAAGTGGATGCGCCCTGTTTCCGACATCCCGAAGTCAGGAAAAGAAAGCTCTCCATCGTAAAACATTGAGTTGTAGTCGATGAGGATATCGTAGTTTTTCCTTATTATTTCTTCTGAAATACCCGTGTTTTCAACTATTTGCAACGCACCGATATCATGATAATACAGCGGTCTGAAGTTGAGAGTCACAACTACAGATGCTGAGATTATGAAAAGTACCAGAACTATAGCCAGAGCCATACTTCCTGGTGAATACCATTTTTTCATATCAATTCCTTTTTAATCCCGCGAATCCAATCCCGATTTTCCGATCGCTCCGCGGACGTATTCTAATTTGCACAACCATACCAACAGACTAATCCGTTCGCATTGTGATGACTACTTTCCCAAGATATGTTCTAAAAGACCCTTACAGCCTTCGTTTACGTCTTCCCATGTAGCCTGGAAATCGCCGCTGTACCAAGGATCGTCTACT
>JAFYUX010000090.1 GCA_017549385.1 Bacillota bacterium | reverse complement strand
TCATCGTAAAGCATATATTTTTTACGAACTGAAAGAGGAGAAAGATTTGGCATAATTACATTACAACCTGCCAGTACACCCTGCTTTCTGCCTTCTGATTCCACTGTGCCAAGAGCCGTAGTAGACGGAAGAAGCACGAAAGGTGACATTATTCTGCAGAGAGCCAGCACAAAAAGAGTAAGCTCAACGCTGCCCTTTGCTTCATCTCTGAAAGGCGTATCTTTATGAGGCAGGAATGGACCTATTCCAATCATTTCAGGCTTCAGTTCTTCCATAAACTTCATATCTCTGGCTATAACTGCGGGGGTCTGACCAGGAGTGCCTATCATGATGCCGCAACCAGTTTGATACCCCAGTTCCTTAAGATCACTGAGACACTGGAGTCTGTTTTCCAGAAGCTGCTTTTCCGGATGAAGCTGTCTGTAGTGCACCGGATCACAAGTCTCATGTCTAAGAAGATAACGGTCGACACCAGCTTCTTTCAGAACCTTATATGACTCGTAACTTCTCTCACCGAGAGAAAGTGTCACTGCACAATCCGGATACTCAGCTTTTATAGTTCTCACGATTTCGCACATGCGCTCATCGTTAAACCAGCCGTCTTCGCCACCCTGAAGCACAAATGTACGGAATCCGTTTTCGTAACCTTCACGGCAGCATTCCATGATGTCGGAGACATCGAGACGATATCTGGAACACAGAGTATTGCTCTTTCTGAGACCGCAATAATAGCAGTCACATTTGCAGATATTTGTAAACTCAACTATGCCTCTGAAATAAATCTTTTTGCCGAAATTTTTAACGGCGATGGCTCTCGCCATCTCGAGAGCATAGTCGAAATCTTCTTTTGTGTAAGTTGCTATGAGCTGTTCCCACTCCTCAAGGCTGAGACTGTGAGATCTGTTAAGTTTATCTATGAGCTTTACATTGTTTTCTATCTGAAAATTACTCAATCTCAAAATCTCCTTTCGCAAAAGTTGTCTTTACGCTAACATCCGGCAGGATGTTGAGCTGATGAGAAAGTTCCTCAATCTTTGACTGCTGGCCATCCAGAGTGATGTTGATGATATATACGCCAGCTTTTCTGTGTGGCATACCCATTCGTCCGATAAGAAGCTCACTATATTTGTGGAGTATCTCGTTTATTTTGTCAGATATGGCGTTATCCCCTGCAATAATAGTGATAGATGCTATGCATCTCTTGTCACCGTGAGGTGTCGTGTCAGCAGTGTGGCCCGCTGCCATCTGGCCTGCAGATATTGAGGCAGTTTCCGGCGTAATGTTGAGAGGCACCACATTTTTGAGGATATTGCCTGGTGTTTCGATTTCGCCTATGATAGCTTCTACCCCAAAGGCATTTCTGATGTTTTCTTCTGTGACCACTGCTGGTGTATCGCCGAAAACATATGAACCTCCACGAGAGAGAATCAGAGATTTCTGAGCTCTCTGAAGGGCGTGAGCCGGATAGTGTGTGTTAAATATGCAGGTCATTCCTGCTGCTGCAAGATTGCTCATGGCATCTAAAACGATAAGCTGGTTTTTGAAATCCAGATTTGACTCCGGTTCATCCAGAATCAAGATCTGCGGATCTGACGCAAGAGCCTTTGCGATGAGAATCATCTGAAGCTCACCACCGCTGACTTCAGAGCATTTTTTTTCCGCCAGATGAGGGATACCCAGAAACTCCATAACTTCCAGAGCCTTGTCTACATCCGCCTGCTTTGGAGCCTCAAACACATTGAGATGACTGCTGCGACCAAGGAGAACCATTTCCAGAGCACTGTATGCCGAAGAAACGGATTTTGCCTGAGGAACGTAAGCCATTTTGCTCCAGATGTTTTTTGCCTTCATGCCTACGATGTCTTCGCCATCAAGGAGACTGCGTCCGTTTTTCCACTTGAGCATGCCAGTGATACATCTAAGCATTGTAGTCTTTCCGGCACCGTTTGGACCCAGAATCGCCACAATCTCACCTGCATCTGCCTCAAAATTTATATCTTCAAAAATCGTTACTCCTCTTTTGTAATAGAAGGAGCCATTTTCAATTTTTAAGCTCATAACTTCCATCCTCCGCTTTTTCTCATAAGGATGATAAAGAACGGCGCACCGATTATTGCCGTAAGGATAGATACTGGGATTTCAGCAGCTGTCATAGTTCTTGCTGCCGTGTCCACAATAACCATAAATACCGCTCCCAGGCTGATAGATGCCGGGATAAGTGATAAGTGGTTGCTACCAAATTTCATGCGGCACATGTGAGGAATAAGAAGGCCAACCCAGCCAACCTGACCACACATTGAAACGCATGATGCAGTTATCATAGTGGCACAGATTACAGTCACTGCACGAAGCCTGTTTATATTTACACCTGATGATCTGGCCTCGTCATCTGAGAGAGGTAACAGATTCATTCTCCATCTGATAACAAAAAGAATTATTATGCCAAGAATAATAGGTGGTGCCCCGAAAACGAGACTCTTGTATCCTGCATTATTGAGACCTCCCATGAGCCAGTATGTAATTGCCGGCAGCTGTGTCTCTGCATCAGCAAGATACTTAACCAGCGAAACCAGTGCATTAAAAAGGGAGCCCATCATGATACCTGAAAGCACCACAGAACTTAAACCTTTTCCTCTGCCTGAGCCTCCAAGCCACGTAAGAGTTACAGCAACAGCCCCCATCACAAAGGATGTGATCTGCATCCCCATCATTCCAAATCCCATAAGGATACCCAAAGCAGCACCAAAACTTGCACCGCTGGCAACCCCTAAAGTATCAGGAGTTGCTAAAGGATTTGCAAAAAGGCTCTGAAATGCGCAACCTGCTACAGAAAGACCTGCACCTGCCAGAAGGGCCAGCAGTATACGAGGAATTCTCAGATTCCATATTGTTTTAAATGCCATTTCAGAGATTTCATAATTACCTGTAAATCTGCCAGCTATAGCCTCAATCACATCAGCTGGAGATATGGAATATCTGCCGATGCCTAAAGCCAGCACTGCAGTTATAACAGGAAGCACTATCAGCATCACTTTCCAGGCTAAGCTGAGTCGCCCTGTTTTTACAAAGCTCACGCCTGCAACACTTGCGCCATCAGGCATGTCACCTTTGTTATTTCTACCTAAAACCTTCATAAACCAATTCCCTATTTCTTAGCAACATTAGAATAAGCAGCCTTTGAGCTTACGCCATTGAGCTTGCCGATTTTTCCGGAAAGAGCACTGATAACATCCTGTGGTGCATCGATAGCAATACTGATGATGTTGATACCCTTTTCGCGATAAGGAATCCCCATACGACCGATGATATACTCGCTATATCCGTGAAGAATCTCGTTTACCGCCTGAACTGATTCCTGATTTTCAATAATAATGCTGATAACAGCCACTCTTGTTTCCACTGCGCTCATAATTACCTCCAAAACTTTGCGATCGCAGGCGCATTGGACCAAATCAGAGATTTGGAATGCTCTGCGTTTGTTTTGCGCGCCGTATCAAATATACGGGCAAAACATAAAAGAGTTACGCCTGACGACGTAACTCCATTGAATCCAAAATATATAAATATAGCACAAACCTACAGCCTGTCACTCGTCAATCGGTCTGCCAGCTCCTGCGAAAACTCCGTTTACCCGCTGTGCCTTTTGAAAAGTATAGTCTGCTCCTGTACCTCAAATATATGTTTTTTTCATGTAATTCCGTCTTTCGCCTCAATGCAGTATTTTGGTGTCAGATCTATATATTTATGGTACCATTATCTATTTTTTGAGTCAATTTTAATTAAAAAATTAACATGACGAAGCCAGGCACAATCAGTTATCATCTACTTTTTCGACTCCGCTATGATTTTCAAAAAATCATAACCACCAGTTAAACTGGTGGTATGCACCAGCCCTAGAAGGGCATGTTACTAGCAGCGTCTAAAGGCGCCCTGAATAGTTCCGCCAACCGCATTACTATCTCAGGTCGCGCCTAAAGGCGCTTTTTGTTTACCT
>JAFYUX010000089.1 GCA_017549385.1 Bacillota bacterium | reverse complement strand
TTAAATGAAAACACCATCAGAAGGAAGATAGGTGCATACATGAACAGGAAGATAAGGCCCATGTATAACTTGCTCATTAAAGATTTTTTCTTCATTATGCCAGTAATACACTCCCTTCTTCGTCATCTTTGTCAATTTTACCTGTAAGCCATGTAAATGCCATGATGAGAATCATCATTACAAGTGAAATCGCAGCGCCCATGTTTACGTTGTACGTACCGCCAAAGAACTGGAGCTCGATAAGGTCACCAACCAGCATGTTAGCGCCACCGCCCAGAATCTTTGAGATAACAAATGTACTTACCGCTGGTACGAATACCATTACTATACCGGATACAACACCTGGAATAGAAAGCGGGAATATTACCTTTGTAAACACCTGAAGGCCTGTCGCGCCGAGATCGTTTGCCGCTTCAATAAGAGAATTATCTGTCTTTGTAAGCGTCGTATAAATCGGCAGAATCATAAACGGCAGGTAGTTGTACACCATACCGAGGCCTACGGCCACAGGAGTGTTTATGATAGACAGCGTCGGAAGATGAAGCATCTCCAGTAATGTGTTTAAAAGACCTGTATTTTCAAGAATTGTCAGCCATGCGTATGTTCTGAGAAGGAAGTTCATCCACATAGGAATCATGACCAGCATCATAGCTACTGTCTGTCCTCGCTTACTCAACTTCGACATGGCGTAAGCCATGGGATAGCCGAGAATGAGGCAAATTATTGTAGATATAACTGCCAGCTTGAATGAACGCCAGAAAACAACGGCATAAGCTGTCATTCCTGTGAAGTTTTCTATTGTGAAATGACCATCACCATCAGTGAAGGCATAGAAGATAACTATGACCATAGGAATGATGGTGAATACCGCAAGCCAGAAGCTGTACGGTAATGAAAGATAAGTAGTGTTCTTTTTCATTATTCGTCATCCTCCTCAGTTGCAGTAGGATCATGCTCAAGTCTGTACTCGATTTCTTTCATGGTTTCGATATCGCTCTTTTTCATGATGTGAATGTTTTCTGGTTCCACATCTATGTACATCTCTGCACCGATTTTCTCTGCCACTGTGGAGTGTGCCATAAAGTCATAACCTCTCGCCTCTACAATCATTTCGTAGTGAACACCCTTAAACAGGCATGACTTAACACGGCCCTTGAGAAGATGATTTTTCTGCTGGATAGAAGTTTCGCCCTCTTCGAGAAGAATAACGTCTTCTGGACGAATAACAACATCTACCGGCTCATTCTTAGCAAAGCCCGTATCTACACAATCATAAACAGTTCCAAGGAACTCAAGCACCTTGTCCTGCTTCATGATACCCGGCATGATATTACTTTCGCCGATAAAGTCAGCTACGAAAGCATTTGCCGGTTCGTTATATATATCAATAGGAGAACCCTGCTGGAGGATTTCCCCGCCATTCATTACTACTACAGAATCGGACATAGTAAGAGCTTCTTCCTGATCATGGGTAACGTAAATAAACGTCATGTCCAGCTGTTCATGAAGCTTCTTAAGTTCCATCTGCATTTCTTTTCTCAGTTTTAAATCCAGTGCACCAAGTGGCTCGTCAAGAAGAAGAACCTTTGGTTTGTTTACGATTGCTCGCGCAATCGCGATACGCTGCTGCTGACCGCCAGAAAGAGAAGTAATAGAACGCTTACCAAAACCCTTAAGATTTACGAGTTCAAGCATTTCTTCTACCTGTTTGTCGATTTCTGACTGAGGTGTCTTTTTAAGCTTTAAACCAAAGCCGATATTTTCCGCAACATTGAGATGCGGGAACAGAGCGTACTTCTGGAATACTGTGTTGATATTTCTTTTATTTGGTGGAACATTATTGATTTTCTGATTCGCGAAAAAAACCTCGCCCTCATCAGGGGTCTCAAAACCTGCGATGATTCGCAAAGTGGTCGTCTTACCACAGCCTGACGGCCCTAATAATGTCACAAATTCTCCATCCTTTACAGAGAGATTGAGTGACTTTAAGATGACGTCGTCATCGTAAATTTTTACGATGTTACGGAGCTGGATGAGCTCGTTTCTTTCCATTTACCAATCCTCCTTACGCTTATATGCAGACTTACTTCGCCGGCCTGCAGCGATTTTTCCTTGTAAGATTAAACCCTAAACTATATATAAAACCCAATATATATTCTTATTTTGAAAATGTCATAAATACTACGCGTCCAGTTTCATGTCACCGTGTTTGAGCCAGCCATTTTTTCTCATAAAAGCTGCTATCACAGAAGACAGAATAGCCGGAGCGATAAAATACATAACGACAATCTTTATAAGTGTCGTCACTGGATCGTGGCCTTCTGCCATCATAGTTTCATAGCAGACAATCGGACCAACGAGACCTGAAGTACCCATACCGGCACCAACAGCATCGTTTGTAAGACCCAGAACACATGTGCCGATAGGACCAAGTATTGCACTTGTAAGAACTACTGGCAGCAGTATTATCGGTTTTTTCATTATGTTTGGCAGCTGAAGCTTTGACGTGCCTAAGCCTTGAGAGATAAGTCCCCCAAAACCGTTTTCCTTAAAACTTGCAACCGCAAAACCAATCATGTGAGTGCAGCACCCTATAGTGGCAGCCCCTGCGGCTACTCCGCTAAGACCTAAGATAATAGCAATAGCTGCTGAACTGATCGGGAAAGTGAGAAGCATACCCATAATCACCGATACTAAAATACCCATCAGGAATGGGCGCTGCTCTGCAGACCATGTAACAAGTTCGCCAAGAGCAGTCATCATTTCTGCAAGAGGCGGACCAAGAATCGCACCTACTACAGAACCTGCAGCAATACTGCAGATAGGAGTTATCAGTATGTCAATTTTTGTTTTGCCTGAAACCAGCGCACCAATTTCATAACCAACCATAGCGGCTATAAAAGCACCTAATGGATTTCCGGCAGACGCGATAGCACCACCAGAAGCAAATGCTCCAGTTGCTATGTCCGCCGCATGCGCACCAATAAGACCGCATACACCTGTAGACACAACAACGAGAGGTGCGGCCTTGAACTTTGTGGCAATAGCCACACCGATTCCGGCACCAGTCATCATCTTTGCCATAAAGGCTACTGATCCGACTATAGCTCCGACAGTACCATCGATAAACGTGGCAGCCTGTCCGATAATAGTGCCTATGATCAGTGTAGCAAAGAGGCCTACGGCCATGCCTGACACACCGTCAATAAATATATGATTAAATAATTTTTTCATTTTACCTGTTAACTGATTAATTTTTTACTGATGAAGTAACTTCGATGTTGAGAAGGCTGCGGGCCTGAGAAAATCCCTTAAGCGAGATATCGTAATCTATAAAAAGATTGCCACTACCTTTTTCCACATCCAGGTCATTTATAATTCTGTTTGTGAGAACTTCCATTTCAAAAGAACCATAAGGTGTCTTGTAAAGACTGTTGAAACGTTTACCTGGAGCAAACTCCATCACAGTGTCCATCATGACTTCGCCACCAAAACGTTTCATTCGGATACCGCCTTCGCCATCGATACGAAGAGTTGTAGTTACGCCAGCCATTCCTGACATTTCACTTTCCTCATATACCAGATATGCGGAATTACCTTTTGAAAAGAGTTTTCCTTCGGTCATAAATTCTACGGAATCCTCACCCACTTCAGATTCCTCATTTATCTGTCGACCTATTATTCTGAGCATTATATCTTTCATATCCCAGTTCTATGATCCTTTCTATAGTCTCGCTATATGGCGAGCCTGTATTTTCCCACAGAAGCGGGAACATGCTGAATTTTGTAAAGCCCGGAAGAGTATTGATTTCGTTGATATAGATATTGCCGTTGTCTTTATCAAGGAAGAAATCACATCTTGCAAAACCTGCACCATCAATAGCTGTAAAAGCCTTTACCGCATATTCTCTAACCTTATCTGAAATTTCTGCAGGAAGCTCTGCCGGAATCTTCATCTTTGGTTTACCGTCATCTATGTATTTTGAGTCATAATCATAGAAGTCGTCTGTCGCCACGATTTCGCCTACAACTGAAGCCTTTACATCGTGGTCACCTAAAACAGCAACTTCGATTTCTCTGCAGTTTACGCCTTCTTCGATAAGGATACGTCTGTCATAACGAGACG
>JAFYUX010000088.1 GCA_017549385.1 Bacillota bacterium | reverse complement strand
TACTATCATGGAATGGCTTAAGGAAGTTGCAAAGACTTTTGAAGGATAATAAATAATATTCAAAGAGGGGATTCTCTTATAAACTGCGGCTCGGTGTTGCCGTGATGCACTGCCCGTATCTATGATACGGCGCGCAGTGCACATGCAACCGTATCCCGAAACGAAGTTCGGTGATACGGACTGCTGAACAGTTTATAAGAGAACCCCCCTCTTTTATTTAATTTCTAAATATATAAATCGCAACCCTTAAAATCTTATGAACTTCTGGGCGCGCATCAGCCTTCTGTAAAAAGTTTTCTAAGAGCTGCGAGGTCGATTTTTCCTCTGTCGTTTTGCGGGAATTCTTCGACAATTTTGAAGATAAGCGGAGTCTTGTAATGCTCCATAGTTTCTCTTACAAACATCTGTATGCTCACTGTATCAGTGTACAGCTCGTTTACCTTGATGACAGCACCCAGCATTTCATTATCGCCAACGGCAACTTTAAGGACTACTGCCTGATCGATACTTGGGAACTGGGCAAGTTTGTTTTCTATTTCATTTGGAGCTATCCACAGACCGTGATATTTCAGGAGATTGTCTTCGCGGCCCATGTACCAGAAATCACCGTCTTCGTCTACTCGGAAAACGTCTCCTGTGATAAACCAGTCGCCATCATACTTGAGCTGGTTTTCTTCTGGGTTGTTGTGGTATCCGATGGAATTGCTCATACTGCGTAAGCGGAGCGTTCCTGTCTTGCCGATGTAGCTTGAAGGGTCGGTTACAGTACCGCCTTTTTCCGGCATGATGGCGTTGTCAGCCTCATCGCTATTGAGAAGGACGATTTCGGCGCCAGGTACCGGCTTGCCGGCACTTCCAAATTTGCTGTTTGTAGGTGTTTTGATGAGGTAAGCGCTGGCTTCGCTGCTGCCAACATTGTTGATAAGGTGTTTGCCTGTGAGATCGTGCCATTTTGCAGCAAGAGGTGGCGGTAGATATTCGCCGGAACTTACATATGCTCTGACACAATCCAGCATAGGAAGCTGGTCAGGATTTTTTATAAAGTAATCAGCAACCACCTGATACATAGATGGAAGGGCAAAGACGATAGTAGGTTTGATATCTCTTACGATGTTGAGGAATACCTCCAGATGGAATCTTTCGCTGAAGAGTACAGATGGTGCACCTGTACCGAAAGGATAGAAAACATTGTTTGTAACACCAAAACCAAAGCTCATCTTTGCAGCGGAGAAAATGATATCACCTCTGCCGATATCAAGTGTATCGATAGCATAGTTTTTAATAGTTGCAGGCATGCTGATGTGGCTGTGCATTACTACTTTTGGCTTGCCTGTGCTGCCTGATGTCATAAGGAAGTAGGCTGTCTCGTCCGAGTTAACATACTTTGGCGCAATATCTGCATCAGGGTTGAGTACAGTGATGTCGTAAGTGTCTGGCAGCACTTTTTTTGAGTAATCTCCATTGAGGTCGTAAACTGCCTTGATAAGTCTGACTTTAGAGTTGAATCTGGATAAGTCCAGTTCACCATCAGTAAAAATATATGAAATATCAGCTGCTTCGATTGCGTTATCTACTGTTTCTGTTGCGGCTCTCTTGTCCATAGCTGCAGGCACTATACCGTAGTACATACAGGCGATATAGATGCTGGCAGCAAGAGGAGAGTCATCTATGAGAAGAACAGCTGATGATTTTGGCTGAAATCCCTTTTCTTCGAAAATATTTACCAGAGCCTGCACTGACTCTCTGAAATCAGATAGAGTGTAAGCCTTGCCGTTAAAATATGTGATAGGGTGGTCAGGCGAAAGACCTGCCTGATTTTCGTATAATAAATATTCTGCAAAGTTTACAGACATATTTGTGATCCTTTCGTGTGAGTTGAAATATCGTACATCAATATTTTACACCAAAATAAGATGCAATTCATATTTATTATTTAGATAGCCTCAGCGATATGAACGTGAGGTGAGTTACATATTGAAAGTCAATTGATATAGAAAGTATAATACTGCTATAGAAAAGGAGTAACTGTATGGCAAAGAAAATATTAAAAGTCGCAGGCATGCTGGTTGGTATTATCCTTATTTTAGTAATAGGACTTCTTACTTTCCTCACCGTAACTGATTACAAACCTGATGCGGTACAGCCTGCAGAGTTTACAATTAACGGCGGTGAATCCGCGTCTGCGGAGCAGTCCCTGACGGTGTATTCGTGGAATATAGGATACGGTGGTCTTGGTAAGGATTCTGATTTCTTTATGGATGGCGGCGAAATGGTAAATCCACCGAGTCAGGAAATCGTGGAAACAAACATTGCTGCTATTAAAGATTTTATAGAGACAGCTGACGCTGACATGTGGCTGTTACAGGAAGTAGATAAAAATTCTGCTCATACAAATGGCATAGATGAGTTCTCAATGCTTTCAGAATCTTTTGAAGGCGGTGCTTTTACTTATAACTACAAGTGCAAATTCGTACCTTTCCCTTGGCCGACTATCGGAAGAGTGGAAAGCGGTCTTACATCCCTCAGTGATTTCTCTATCGCCGACAGAGCTGAACGTATTGCGCTCCCGTCGCCATTCTCATGGCCTGTAAGTACAGCAAATCTCAAGAGATGTCTGCTGATTACCCGCACACCGATTGAAGGTTCTGACAAGGAAATTGTATTCGTCAATCTGCATCTGGAAGCTTATGAAAGCGGCGAAGGTCGTATTGCTCAGACAAAGATGCTTATGGAACTCATGCAGGAAGAATACGCAAAAGGCAATTATGTTATCGCCGGCGGTGACTTCAATCAGTCATTCCCTGGTTCTCTTGATGCATATCCTATCATGGATACAGAAAAATGGACTCCAGGTATTATCGATAAGGATGTTATTCCAGAAGGTTGGAATGTGCTTTACGACAATGCTAGTCCAAGCTGTAGACTCCTGGATCAGCCATACAACGAAAACTGCCAGCTCTACGTTATCGATGGCTTTATAACTTCTCCAAATGTTATTGTAGAGAGTGTGGAAACTGTAAATCTCGATTTCCAGCATTCTGACCATAACCCTGTAAAACTTAAGGTTCAACTTGCTGCATAATCAGATTAATTTTGTTTCACAAACGCAGTGTAAATAGTGCAAAAAATCGAAAAAGACAGGATTTTTAAATCCTGTCTTTTTGTGGTGCACGCAAGAAGATTCGAACTTCCACGGGGTTGATTCCACACGGACCTGAACCGTGCGCGTCTGCCAGTTCCGCCATGCGTGCATGTGAATTACTAAATAATGATACATCAATACGTATTTTATGTCAATCATAAATGTGGCTACTGCAAAGTGTTTTAGCGGTTTTAGGCGGATTGTACGGGAAATAAAAATAACTTTTCATGCATTTCCGTTGACATTTAGCGCTTTACCGTGCTAAAATGAGAAAGCGATAAAGCGGTGAGGAGAACCGCGAAATATATAGGAAATTAACCGGGAGGACTATCATGAAGAAGAAGATTTTAGCAGTAGCATTATGTTTAGTTATGGTGCTCACAATGTTCGCAGGTTGCGGCTCTAAGGACGCAACAACAGGTGGTGACACAATAACTACATTCAACGTAGGTTTTGACGCAGAATATCCACCATTCGGCTACATGGACGATAATGGCGACTACACAGGTTTCGACCTCGAAGTAGCTCAGGCTGTTTGTGATCTCGAAGGTTGGGAACTTATCAAGACTCCAATCAACTGGGATGCTAAGGACCAGGAACTCAACTCTGGTGCTATCGACTGTATCTGGAATGGTTTCACTATCAACGGTAGAGAAGATTCTTACACATGGTCTGTTCCTTACTGTGATAACAGCCAGGTAGTAGTTGTTGCAGAAGGCGCTGGCATCGCTACTCTCGCTGATTTAGCTGGCAAGAAGGTAGGCGTACAGGCTGCTTCAGCTGCATTATCTGTTCTTACTGACGAAGAAGCTCAGAAGGAACTCGGCGATTCTTTCGGTGAACTCGCTCAGTTCGGTGACTACAATGCTGCATTCGCAGAATTAGCTGCAGGCGCTCTCGATGCTCTCGCAATCGATATCGGCGTTGCTAAGTACCAGCTCAATTCTAGAGGCGAAGGTTTCGTAATCTTAGACGAACACCTCAACGCAGAACAGTACGGCGTAGGCTTCAAGCTCGGCAACGAAGAACTCAGAGACATCATCAATGCTGACCTCGAAAAGTTATATGCTGACGGTACTATCACAGCTCTCGCTGAAAAGTACGAAATCGCTGATATGATCATCCTCGGCGCATAAGTTAAACTTAGTCACTGATGATCTGGTAACCTGGTGACCGTGAGGTCTCGGTAACCAAATAAAATTTGATTAAATGATAAGGATGAGTACTTTATGTATTCATCCTTTTTCATGGTTTATTGGAGGAAATTTAATGAGTATTATGGTAATGCTGAAATTGCTCAGTGCGGGCATGTTAAAGTCAATCAGCATCTTTGCTTTTACTTTAATATTGTCTATTCCACTGGGTATGCTGGTTGCCTTTGGACGTATGTCTAAAAACAAAGTTATCAGCAATATTATTAAAATTTATATCTCCATCATGAGAGGCACACCGCTGATGCTGCAGCTCCTGGTGGTATATTTTGGACCAAATCTTCTCTTCGGTATGAATATCGCTGGATATAAGTATCCCGCTATCATTATAGGTTTTGCTATCAATTATGCTGCGTACTTCGCAGAAATCTTCAGATCTGGTATTCAGTCTATGCCTCAGGGTCAGTACGAAGCTGCTGATGTTTTAGGTTACAGCAAGAGACAGACGTTTATGAAGATTATTCTTCCACAGGTTGCAAAGCGTGTTCTGCCACCTGTAACAAACGAAACTATCACTCTCGTAAAAGATACATCTCTCGCGTATGCACTTTCATATACAGAAATGTTTACACTGGCAAAGCAGATTGCTGCGGCTCAGACAACATTTGCTCCGCTCTTTATCGGCGGTATCTTCTACTATGTATTTAACTTTGTAGTAGCAGAAGTTATGAACTTTATCGAACGCAAGATGGATTACTATAAGTAAAGGAGGAAGCTATGAGTGTACTTGAAATGAAAAATATCAAAAAGTCCTTCGGCGACCTCGAAGTACTCAAGGACATATCTTTCTCAGTAGATGAGGGTCAGGTTGTGTCTATTATCGGGCCTTCTGGTTCAGGTAAGTCAACTATCCTGAGATGTGCCACTATGCTTGAAACTATCAACGGTGGTGAGTTCTCATATCTTGGAAGAAAGGCTGCATGGGAAGAAAACGGCCAGGTTGTTTATGCGCCAAAAGACCAGCTTCGCGAAATCAAAAAGGATTTTGGTCTCGTATTCCAGAACTTCAATCTCTTCCCGCATTATTCAGTTATTAAAAATCTCACTGACGCACCTATCAATGTTCAGAAGAGAAACAAAGACGAAGTGTATGCAGAAGCAAAAGAACTTCTCATCAAGATGGGCTTAGAAGATAAAGCGGATGTTTATCCATACCAGCTTTCAGGTGGTCAGCAGCAGCGTGTTGCTATTGCGAGAGCTCTCGCTCTCAAGCCAAAGATGCTTTTCTTTGACGAACCGACATCAGCTCTTGACCCGGAACTTACAGGTGAAGTTCTCAAAGTTATCAAGTCTCTTACAGAGATGAAGATGACAATGGCTATCGTAACTCACGAAATGAAATTTGCTCACGATATTTCAGATAGAATGATTTTTATGGATGGCGGCTACATCGTAGAAAACTGCACTCCTGATGAAATGTTCAACTCTACAAACGAAAGACTCAGAGCATTCTTAGGTAAGCTGGAAGGCGGTTATTAATAGGGAATTGGGTTAAAGGCGGTCCATTGCGGGCCGCCATGTTTTTATGAAAGGAAACAGATATGAGGATAATTGAAGAAAGAATCGATTCAGCTTTTTTCGATTCCCCTATATTTTCAGAATATTTTGGAGGCCTCAAGATTGTAGTTGCTGATATAGAAACTACAGGGCTTTCCCCTGCCCGTTGTGCAGTGATTCTAGGCGGTGCGCTGGCGCCAGATCCAGAAGGAGGCCTCAAGGCAATTCAGTTCTTTGGTGACACAGTAGATGATGAAGCCGAACTCCTGGACCGCTACGCGGACTTCCTGTCACAGTACGACATTGTGGTGACATACAACGGAAACAAGTTTGACCTGCCTTTTATCAGAAAGAGAATGGCTCAGAGAAAGCTTGATACGAGTAGGCTGGATCATCTTTATTCTCTGGATCTTTATAGAGTTCTTAAAAAGCATTCTCACTTGCCGGAACTTCTGCCCAATATGAAGCAAAAGACAGTGGAAATCTTTATGGGTGAGTCTGATGACAGAACTGACGAAATCGACGGTGCAGAAAGTGTAGAACTCTATTACGAATATGTGGGCTGTTGCGGTCCTAGAAAGGGCGAGATTCTTGATAGAATTCTGCTCCACAACAGAGATGATATTGTCAGACTTGGCAGCATGTTAAAGATTATCAGGACATTAAATCTCCATGAGATTATGTATCACATGGGTTTTCCAGTGGCATTTACAGAGATGAAGGCTACTGTAGAGGAGATGAGTTTTTCCGGCAGAAAGCTTTCTGTAGCCGGACGTGTTGACGGAGTCATCTCGGATTATATGTGTTTTGATGACGGATTTGAGCTTGAGGTAAAAGCGCAAAAGCATGGATTTAAGCTGGATATTATATGCGATTCGGTGGATGGATTTACTGTGGTTGACGCAAAGGCTCTCGGTGTTGTGACTCCTCAGATGAGAGATCTAGGCGGTTATGAGAGCGGCTATCTTATTCTCAGAGATGGCAAGGATGTGAGGTATCACGAGGTCAATCTGCTGGTTAGAAATCTGCTGTATAAAGTGTTGCAGTAGATATCAGAGGTCTAAACACGACGAGGTTTAAGTAATAAATGCAAATTGTACACATGTG
>JAFYUX010000087.1 GCA_017549385.1 Bacillota bacterium | reverse complement strand
GAGCGAGATACTTTACCATCACGTAACCATCTGCTGTATTTGATGCATCGATAGTAACTTTAGAATTGCCCTTTGTCACTTTACCGCTTGCTACCGGCATAAGTGTAGTTGATACTGCCGCAGATGCAGAGTCCAGAGGCACAAGTTCATTTTCCATAATCTCGATAATTTCGCCTTCGCTGATGTAAGCTTCGCTTACCAACTGACCGATATTACCTTCCGTTATGTCCACCGCCGCCTGCTTGCTACTGCCACAACCTGCAAGACATGTAATCACTAATACTAAACACAGTCCCAGGGCAATAATTTTCTTAAATGATTCCATTCGATTTATCACACCCTTTCTTTCGATTTCACCCACAGTGCCATTCATTAAACCGGCTATTACCGACAATATCTCCGATAATAATCCCATTTTCAATTTTATTCTACTTTTGCGAGTTACTTTCTGGTTACATCTTCAGTTACACATCATCTTTTTTATTGTTTTTATGTAACTTCTCCATCCCATACGATGATTTCATCATCCGGAGTCCACGGTTCCTTTGTGATTTCATCACCATTGCAGTCCGCCTCATAATACGCTGCCACAGATGACGCATATTTTTCAGCAGTATCGAACTCGTTGACGGCAGTCATCAGAGAAAGCACGGAGAAGATGGTCATGCAGAGCACTACAAATACCATAATAATCGAAGCGCTTCCAATATTTATTCCTGACGATCCGTCACCGGAACCCGATTTTTTTATAAACCTGTGGCTTTTGTTCATGACACATCACCGCCTCTCACGTTTATATTATATATCTCTGCAAACTGTCCTTTTTCAGAAAGCGTCTCCGCCTTAATAGTGATACTGCAGAAACCCGATGCAGTGTCTTTTACGACAGCCTGCATGTTATCGCTGTAAGTTACGTTTACAGTTATATGGTCGCCAGTCTGGGCACTAGAGTCCGCATCAGTTATGCTCACCGCCTTAACATTTACAGTTATATCCGCCACATCATCCAGGTTAAGATCCTGGAGAAGTCTTGCTGACTCTGTCAGGTCACCATCTGTAGACTTGTACAGTTCTGCCAGATTTGATGCACGCACAACTGCATTGTTGAGCTGAACACTTTCCTCTGCAGTTACTCTTGCATCAGCAAATATACTGACACAAATAGCTGCACATATAGAAAAGAAGAAAATAACTATGATCATTTCCATAAGGAAAATTCCTGCTTTTGAGCGTGTTCTATTCATGAGCATCACCGCCCTTCGTGTCGGCGGCGCCGTCGCCACCGCTGCTGGCATAACCGCCAACTACACCATCACCAGCGTCGGCTCCGGCATCCGTGCTTAACAGCACGTACGGACGGCTTTCGTCATTCATCTCAACGGTCACCTTTATCAGGTTTTCTGATGCCATCTCAAGGCTCAGACCTTCTGCCGCCACTATAACTTCACCAGCCTGCGGCTCAAGAAAATTATCCTTAAAAGTAAAGATCTCTCTCAGCTGGCCGTCATAATGATATATGTACGTGGCGTAGTCTTCGCCATCGATATTTTCTTCGAAAACCAGCGCCTGCTGCCCGGAGTACTGGCCGATATATACGCCGTCCCCGCCGCCGTTCTGACGCGCCTTCGCCGCGATGTATGCCACCGCAGTTCGATTTTCGTAGTTGTCTTCCATCCTGTCTGCGATATCGTTATAGGACGATACCCCAAGCATCAGCACCATCAGTACCGATACCGCAAATACGGCAAAGAGTCCCAGGACAAAGACAACATCTATATTGTGTCTGTTTTTTCTATCCATGTTTCTCCTGCCTCTATTCTGCCGAAAGTTCTACCACTGTGATTTCCGGCATTATGTTTTCGGCAAATACTTCGTAGTGAACTGCATATTTTTCTTCGTCCACTGTTATGCCGTAGTGTTCTTTTACGTAAGCGAAGCTTTCGGGATAGGCGCCTTCGATGGCGTAGCAGCTGACTACCGCTCTGCGTATACTGTCTTCGGCCATCTGCATTTCCTGTTCTGCCTGAACTCCTGCCACGTTTCCTGAGCCGATGATCACGATGAGAGCTACTGCCACAAACATGATAAGTGCAGAGCCGTGTTCTTTGATAAACTCGAAAAATCCGCCGCCTTTCCATATTTTCTTTTTCACGTGATCACCACCTTTCTGTTTTATTAAATATCTGTTATCCGATTGCCGACATGATGTCCATCAGAGGGAGCATCACTGACAGCAGGATTACACCTATGATTACCGATAAGATAACTACCAGCGTCGGTTCTACTTTGCCTGCCAGAGCATCAAGTTCTGCGTTTACGTCATCATTCATAATATCTGCCACTTCTGCCAGTACCTGATCCAGGTTACCTGACCTATAGCCCATAGAAATCATGCGTGTGTGTATATTGCTGTAGAGTCCGGATGCTGCTACAGCTTCCGCAAAATCATAGTTTTCTTTCATCTGTTCCTGAGCTTTTCCGATGGCTACGATTGTTTCCTGATCAAAGTCCATAGATGCCACTACGTCAAAAGTTTCATTCAGGGAAAGACCGCTGGAAACCGCCATGGAAACTGCTGATGCAAATCTGGCCGCGGATGCCTTTTTAGCCAGCTTTTTAGTCATAAAGACCGTAGGTCTTCCGGCTTTTTTGCTCTTTATTGCCATCACAACCAATGTTGCAACAGCCACTGCAATCACCACCAGCACCACCACTATATTTTGCCCCATGAAAACGCCTGCGTTCATGAGAGCTTTTGCTATAGCGGACATATCACTGCCCAGCTGATCAAATACAGACTTAAATACAGGCAGAATCTTTATCATCAGGATCAGTACCACGCAAAACATCATGGCAAGAAGCACTGCCGGATAAGTAACTGCACTGCGGATACTGCGAAGCAGTTTGTATTCTCTATCGTAGTACGCGGAGAGTTCCCCAAAGACTTCTTCCAGACGACCGGATTTGTATCCGATACCAATCATGTCTGTCATATGTCTCGGAAATCTGCCACACTGGGCAAAGGCTTCGTCCAGCGGGTGACCGCTGCCGATTTTGTCACCTATTTCCGTCAGGACTTTTGAGGCTTCATTATCTTTTTCTTCCTGAGCCATCATGAGAAGAGCTTCGTCCAGGGAGATGCCCCCGGCCAGAATCATTCTCAGTTCAGCGCAGAGAAATGATATGTATTCTGCCGAAAACTGTTTTACTTTCATAATTATCACCTGCATGAAAACAACAAGGGACTGCCAAAGCAGTCCCTTTAGATTTTTATATATTACATCCCAACTGAAATTTAAGGGACTTTCTTTATGAGCTCATAATCTCAATCCAGAGAGCATCATAAAGTTTACGTATGTCTTTTTTAAGATTTAAGTAGTTTTCAAATATTGCCAGCTTTTCTGCTGATGGATACATGTCCTGATTATTTTTCATATTGTCAGGAAGGAGTTCTCTCGCTGCAGTTTCTGCAGTTGAGTAACATACCCACTCTGTATTTTGAGCCATGTTTTCAGGATCAAGCATAAAGTTGATAAATGCCTCAGCACCCTCTTTGTTCTGAGTTCCCTGAGGGATACACATAGCGTCAACATACATGTTGCTGCCTTCTTTTGGAACATAATATCCAAGAGGTGCTTCACCTTCTGAAATCTCATCAATCATGAGGTAATAGTCACCTGTGTAATACGGTGCTACTGCAGCTTCGCCGCTTTCCATCTTGTCAAAAATCTGGTCCATTACATAAGCCTGAACAAGCGGCTTCTGCTGAATAAGAAGATCAGCTGCCTGTCTAAGAACATCCTCATCCTCAATGTTATAGCTGTAACCCAGACTCTTGAGAGCGATGCCCAGGGCATCGCGAGAATTGTCAAACATGAGAATCTGGTTTTCATATTTTTCGTTCCAGAGGATATCCCAGCTGCCCAGGTCGCTTTCATCAACCATATCTGTGTTGTAGATGATACCGACTGTCCCCCACAGGTAAGGCATTGAGTACTCACCTGTAGGATCGTAAGTAGGATTTAAAAAGTTTTCATCTACATACTGAGCATTTGGAATATTGTCATAGTTGAGAGGTTCAAGCATGCCCTCTTCGATCATACGAGAAACCATGTAATCTGACGGTACAACCAGGTCAAATGCAACGCCACCGTTTTTTACCTTGGCATACATTTCTTCGCAGGTAGCAGATGTAACATAGTTTACAGTGATACCTGTTTCTTCTTCGAATTTGTCGATGAGTTCTTCGTCGATATATTCGCCCCAATTATACACGTTTATATATTCGCCGCGGTTTCCGCAGCCGGAAAATCCAACCGCCATAAAGCTCACTAAAAGCACGAGAGCTAATAATACAGCAATTTTCTTTTTCATAAGCTATTTTCTTCCCTTCTCTGCACGCAGTTCTCTAAGATTGATAACCAGCAGCAGTGCAAGTACTACCATAAACATCAGTGTACAGAGGGCATTGATTTCAGGACTGATTCTCTTCTTTGTCATGGCGAAAATCAGAACACCCAGAGTCTGTGATGTTGGACCCGCATTGAAATAACTTACTACTACATCATCAAATGACATAGTAAATGAAAGAATCATACCAGTTACTACACCTGGCATAATCTGTGGAAGCATTACTTTGTAAAATGCCTGCCATGTTGTGCAGCCCAGATCTCGAGCCGCTTCTACCTGTTTCTGGTCCATCTGTCTCAGCTTTGGCATAACCGACAGGATTACGTACGGCGTGTCAAAGGTAACGTGAGCCATCAGCAGCGTACCAAATCCAAGGCTGAAGAACGGAAGATGACATACTCTGAAGAGGAATATAAACATCAGCATCAGAGATACACCCATGATAACGTCAGGGTTCATCATTGGGATATTGTTGAGAGTCATCATCAGTTTTTTAGGGTATTTCTTCATGTTGAAGATACCGATAGCTGCTGCTGTGCCAAGAACTGTGGCAATAACGGCAGCGCAGATAGATACCATAAAGGTAGTCTTGAGGGCACTCATGATTTCGCCGTCAGCGAAAAGCATCTTGTACCACTTTAATGTAAAACCATTCCATACAGAACGGCT
>JAFYUX010000086.1 GCA_017549385.1 Bacillota bacterium | reverse complement strand
CCATAGGGAGATCGCACTGTTCGCCTTCGAATCTCAGTTCTGTGATGTTGAGTTCGTCTGCGAGGCTCTGTAATTCACAGTTCTTGCTTCTTACGCAAGTGAGACATTCTCTCTTGTGGTTGGAGAGAAGGAGCTCGAGATTTACTTTTCTTGCTTCCTTAACTGCAGGAGATGCAGTGAGGATTTCGTTGCCTTCTGCAACAGGGTATACACATGCTGCCTGAAGAGCCTTTGCGCCCTTGATTTCAACGAGACACATTCTGCATGCGCCGATCGCGTTGACGTCCTTTAAGTAGCAGAGTGTAGGAATGTCGATACCAACCTGCTTCGCAGCTTCTAATACAGTTGTACCTGCCGGCACCTGTACGGGTTTTCCATCTATCGTAATATTTACCATACTTAATATTTCCTCCTAAAATGTTCCTGACTGTTATATAAGTTAAAGTCAAAATCGATTTATACGTCCTTGTAGATAGCCTTGAATGGGCATTTTTCAATACAAGCGCCGCACTTGATACACTTAGTCTGATCGATTTCGTAAGGAACCTTCTTTTCGCCTCTGATACAAGTAGCTGGACAGATCTTAGCGCAGATACCGCAGCTCTTACAGATTTCTGGCTTGATCTTAACCTGAATGAGGTTCTTACATACGCCAGCTGGACACTTCTTGTCGATAACGTGAGCTTCGTACTCATGTCTGTAGTATCTGAGTGTGCTGAGGATTGGGTTTGGAGCTGTCTGACCGAGACCGCAGAGAGCAGCAGCCTTGATGTTCTTTGCGAGAACTTCGAGCTTATCGATATCTTCGAGAGTACCTCTGCCATCTGTAATCTTTTCTAAGATTTCGAGCATTCTCTTTGTGCCGATACGACATGGTGAACACTTACCGCAAGATTCGTCTACTGTGAATTCGAGGAAGAACTTAGCGATGTCTACCATACAGTCATCTTCGTCCATTACGATGAGACCGCCAGAACCCATCATAGAGCCGATAGCACTGAGGTCATCGTATGTCATAGGCGTGTCGATGAGTTCAGATGGGATACAACCACCAGATGGACCACCTGTCTGAGCAGCCTTGAACTTTTTGCCGCCAGGGATACCACCACCGATCTTATAGATAACGTCCCTTAATGGAGTACCCATTTCGATTTCTACGAGACCAGTGTTGTTGATCTTACCGCCAACAGCGAATACCTTAGTACCCTTTGACTTTTCAGTACCCATGCCAGCGAACCATTCAGGACCGTTGAGGATGATTGATGGGATATTTGCATATGTTTCTACGTTGTTGAGCATAGAAGGCTTGCCAAAGATACCCTTTACTGCAGGGAATGGCGGACGAGGACGAGGTTCGCCTCTCTTACCTTCGATTGAGTTCATAAGAGCAGTTTCTTCACCACATACGAACGCACCAGCACCAAGTCTGAGTTCTACGTTGAAGTTGAAACCTGTGTTGAAGATGTTTTCGCCTAAGAGACCGAGTTCGTTAGCCTGCTTGATAGCGATGTTGAGTCTGTTTACCGCTGTTGGGTATTCTGCTCTTACATAGATGTAACCCTGAGATGCGCCTACAGCATAACCTGCGATAGCCATAGCTTCGAGGACTGAATGTGGGTCACCTTCGAGGATAGATCTATCCATGAATGCACCCGGGTCACCTTCGTCGGCATTACATGCAACGTACTTTACTTCGCCTTCTGTAGCAGCAGCGAAAGACCACTTCATACCTGTAGGGAAGCCTGCGCCACCTCTACCTCTTAAACCAGAATCTTTGATGATCTGAATAACTTCTTCTGGTGTATTTTCTGTAAGAACCTTTGCTAATGCCTGGTAACCGTTAAATGCGATATATTCGTCGATGTTTTCTGGGTTGATACGACCGCAGTTTCTGAGAGCCACTCTCTTCTGGCCATTGAAGAAGTCAGCCTTAGTAACAACTGTACCATCTTCGAGTGTAACAGCTTCTCTTGAACCGATGAGGAGCTTTTCTACAACATTGCCATTGAGTAAGTGTTCTTCTGCAATCTGATCCATATCCTTGAGAGATACTCTTGAGTACATAGCACCTTCTGGATATACAACTACGATAGGACCTTCAGCACAAAGACCAAAGCAGCCTGTCATGATAACCTGTACGTCATCCTTGATACCGAATTCTTCGAGCTTAGAAACGAGCTTGTCTCTGAGCTTTTCAGAATTTGAAGAAAGACAACCAGTACCGCCGCAGAGTAATACCTGTGACTTGTATGGGCCACCAACACTCTTTTCAGCAGCAGCTGTGTCTCTCATATTTATCTTTGCATATGATTTATCTTTAAGTTCAATTAATTCAGCTATTGATTTCATCTAGGATACCTCCAAATTTTAATGATAAGTCCAGTATTTTATTCTGCATCCATGTACTTGGCACAGATACTCTGAACATCTGCCTGAACCAGTCTGCCGTAAACTTCGCCGTTTACAGTTACAACTGGAGCAAGACCGCAGGCACCGATGCAACGGCATGCTTCGATACCGAACATACCATCTGCAGAAACTTCGCCAGCCTTAACGCCAAGGATGCTTTCGAACTTTTCAAGAATTTTGCCTGAGCCCTTAACGTAGCATGCTGTACCGAGGCAAACACTTACAGTGTACTTGCCCTTAGGCTGAGTAGAGAACTGAGTGTAGAAAGTAACTACACCATAGATTTCTGCAAGCGGGATATTTAATTCTTCTGAAATAATCTTCTGAACTTCGATAGGAAGATAACCAAAAGATTCCTGTACTTCGTGAAGAACTGGAATCAGAGCTCCCTGATCATCTCTGTACTTATCAATGATCTCAAGAATATTTGCTCTTTCCTGATCAGAGATAGTAACTGTTCTTGTCTTACTCATTCAACTATACCTCCTGTGAATGGATAATTTTGATTGATATACACAACAAGCAAAAAACTCGTCTAACCGTCGTAGGATCCTGGTTCCTTTAACGGTGTGATAACTAACACTATGTTTTCAATCCCTATATGATATTCCGTTGTAAAATATTACGATAATTTTATACGTGATATCTTTTGGGCTATGGTGATTTTAACAAAACAGCCTAATTTTTGCAAGGCTGCCGCCCCAAGACCTCCGGTCATTTCGTCAATTTTTACACTCTTTTTTCGTGTATACAAGATACTTCCCCTATTAAATCAACCAGACTCAACTAAACCAAACTATTGTTTTTCACATCTATTATGCATACATATAATATGCATGGGTATCATTTCTGTTTGGCGTTAATTTTTTAACTTTCTTTCTAACTCACGCCCTTTTATTTTCGGTGACTCACCATTTCACAAAAATAGTTTCTGTTTGCAGTATAAAATCAATCTAATTGTATTCTTTTTTAGAAAAAGTTTTCGTTTTTTTAAACTTTTTCATTTCTTCGTAATTTTCTACAAAACAAAAGCACCATTGCCTCCAGCAACGGTGCTTTTTTATCATCTTAAATGTGTTTTTTCGGTCTAATCCGGCTATTCGTCAGCGCGAGGCTGTCGCTGTGCCTTCATTTCCATTCTCTTTTTCTTTTTTCTCTTGTGAAGAACATTTACCAGAACGAGAAGTGTCACATATCCAAGGCCTGCTACCACAACAACGATGATAACAACCTTAAAGAACCCAGGTACAGATTCTTTCCACCACTTTATAAATTTCTGTATACCTGAAAGTGGAACTTCGTTCATCACGTACAGGTCATATTCGGCAATGGCAACTTTATTTCTGTACAGAGTAAGCGTACCGCCCTTAACCCCCGCTTCTACAGGCGCTGTAAGAGTAGAAACATTTACTTTGTAAGAATAGTCTTTTACATCACATACAGCCACACCATCAACTACCGGCGCGATAATGTTT
>JAFYUX010000085.1 GCA_017549385.1 Bacillota bacterium | reverse complement strand
GGTAGCGAAACAAACTCCACTGCTGAGATGCTGGAGATTATTCATCCTGCCGACAGACAGGCTGTTATTGACGATCTTGCCCGCATCGCCGCAGGCGTTCAGAAAACTCACAATATGTATTATCGCTGGATTACTCGTAATAGCGACATTGTGTGGATTAGCTGCAGAGGTAGGGTTATTTACGACGAAGTCGGTAATCCTGCTATTATGGTTGGTCGTGTTTCCGAGGAAACTCTCCGCCATCTTTACAATCCTCTTACTGGCCTCTGGAACAAAGAAAAGCTCAAAGATGACTTAGCTGCACTCCTCCCTAAAAAAGCTGGTTATCTCATGCTTCTGGATATTGATGGACTTGCTTCTATCAACCTGGCTCATGGCAGAGATTACGGTGATAATTTACTCAAAGAAATCGCTCACCTGCTGGAAAGTCACGAATACGTTTCCGATGCTTATCACGTGGATCATAAAAACTTCGCTGTTGTAGTTAATTCCAGAAACGATAATCGCGTAAGATCCGTATATCGCCACATCAAAAACGCAATGAGCGAAAAGTGCACATTTACAGCAAGTGCTGTCCCTATAGACAACGAGATTTTTATGGATTCCTCTCACCTTCTGGACTCTATAAACATCACACTTAAAAAAGCTAAAAAGGTTACCGGCAATCGCCTTGAGTTCTTCTCCATGGAAGAAATCCAGCAGCGTATCGAATCTCTGGCTCTTCTTGAGGATCTCTCCGAGAGCATCCAAAAGGGTTACCTTGGATTCAAAATTAACTACCAGCCACAGCTCGATGCCAACACATTCCAGCTGTATGGTGTAGAAGCCCTTATCAGATATACGTCTCCGACTAGAGGCAAAATGTATCCTGATCAGTTCATTCCGATTTTAGAACAATCACAACTCATCAACAAAGTTGGTCTCTGGGTGCTTGAAAATGCTCTTTTACAGTGCAAACAATGGCGTCAGTTCCTGCCTGAGCTCCGCGTCAGCGTAAACTTCTCCTCTACTCAGTTTGCTGACAGATATCTTGCTGAGCGTATAGTAAACATCTTAAACAGAACAGAAATGCCTGGCAGCGCACTTACCATCGAAATCACCGAGTCTGTCAGACTCCACGATGACGAAGTGTTTGCAAACCATATGAAAACACTGAAAGGATACGGCATCCAATTTGCTGTTGATGACTTTGGTACAGGTTACTCTAACCTGGCTTATCTCAAGCAGCTTGATATTGACGAGATAAAGATTGACCGTATATTTGTAAGCGATCTCACAGAAAACACTTACAATTACAACCTTATCCACAACGTAATCTCTTTTGCAAAAGCAAACGATATCCGAATCTGCTGCGAAGGCGTCGAGTCAGCCAGCGAACTCATGGTTCTTTCAGAGCTGAACCCTGACCTTATGCAGGGATACTTCTTTGCAAAGCCTGCAACTGCTCAATGCATTTACAATGCATTTATGGACAGCTCCGCTGTCGAGTACAAGCAGCGCACAAACTTCATATCATTACTTAAGATGAGTTTCCCGGAACTGCAACAATAAAAAACACCCCGCGTTTTGAACGCGGGGTTTACTTTTTATATCGACGTTTTCACATCAAGCGCTATTGCCGAATTTGCACCAGATTATCTTACGTCGATGATATCACCATCTGATGAGATAACCACTACGCTGAGTGGAATCTGTTTGCCACTGAGGGCTATAGCGTTTCTAACTGTATTTTCCATGCCGCCACAACATGGTACCTGCATACGTGTTACTACAACTGTTTTGATATCATTTTTTGTAAAGATTTCTGCAAGCTTTTCTGTGTAATCCACATCATCAAGCTTTGTGCATCCGATAAGGGTGATGCGATCCATCATAAAGTCATGATGGAAATTGCCGTATGCGTATGCTGTACAGTCTGCCGCAATGAGGACATGCGCTCGGTCAAAGAACGGCGCATTTGTAGGTACCAGTTTGATCTGAACAGGCCACTGGCGAAGTTCGCTAGGTACAACCAGATCTTCTTCCCAGTCATCCCAATCGTCATCGCCACCGCAGCATCCGCCGCCAGAACAGCAACCACCTGCACCATGAGCATGATCGTGGCCACCAGAACAACAACCGCCTGCGCTGTGATCATGGCCACCTGCGCAGCCACCACCAATGCTATGAACCTGTGCTCCTGCGCAGCCGTAACCAGCTTCAATTTCTTTTTCTGCCTTGGCCATCAGCACTGCGTCTTCGTCATAAGCTAAGGCTTCTCTTTCTTCAAATGTGATGGCGTCAGTCGGACATGCAGGCAGACAGTCACCGAGACCGTCGCAATAATCTTCTCTGGTGAGCTTTGCCACACCGTCAATCATTTCAATAGCGCCTTCGTGACATGCGATAGCGCAAGCGCCACAACCGTTACACTTTGATTCGTCTATTTTGATGATTTTTCTAATCATAATTTCTTCTCCTTTAATACTCACTTTCTTTCACATATATTAATCTGTGCACCGCGGTCGCCGGAGGCGTCGGGATGCAGCAGATTGTTGATTCTTGACTTGTTGTATTCATTTTACTAAGATGAATAGAGATTGTCTGTTGCAATTCCAACAAAAGGGGGATAAAAATGCATCATTTTGATGAAAGATTACAGCAGCTGTCCCAGGAGATGGCAAGAAAGAAAAAACTTGAGAGCATGCTTCATGACCTTATGATGCAGAAGTATGAGGTTGAAAGCAAGGTTGCAAAGCTCAAGGCTGAAAAAGATAAAGAGCAGGCTGACGTGGATCGTATCGAAGGTGGTACACTCTATGCGTTTTTCTGCGGAGTTTTTGGTAATAAAGAAGAAAAGCTTACAAAGGAACGCGAAGAAGCTCACGCTGCAGCTGTCAAGTATGATGCTGCGGTAAAGGAACTTGAAGCTATCGTCGAGGACATGAATGCATACCAGGCTGAAATTTCCCAGTACATCAACTGCGAGCCAGAATACGCTATGTTGCTGACTAAAAAGGCTTATGATGTAAAAATGGAAAATGGTCCGATTGCTGGCCAGATTATTCAGCTTGAGGAACGCCTCGCGTACCTGGAAAACCAAAAGCGTGAAGTTAGCGAAGCTATGGCTGCAGGCAGCAATGCACGCACTACTGCTGAAATGATTCTTTCAAAACTCAGTACCGCAAAAGGCTGGGGTACATGGGATATTTTTGGTGGTGGTCTCCTCACTGACGTAATGAAACACAGCACTATGGATGATGCTCAAATTCTGGTTCAGACACTCCAGAAGGAACTCCGTCGTTTCAAGACTGAGCTTGCAGATATCAGCATCGGCACAAGTATGCAGGTTAATGTTACTGGTATGCTCCGTTTTGCAGACTTTTTCTTTGACGGTCTTTTTATGGACTGGGCCGTTCTGGATCGTATCAACAGATCTTACAATCAAGTTCTGGAAACTACAAAACAGATTGAAAAGATTATGGGTACACTCCGCACTATGGATGGAAATTTAGATAAAGAGATGGCTGCACTCAAAGGACAGGTTGATAATCTGATTTTAAGAGCTTAAGCACAATTATCAGATTTATGATTTAGTGCTTGAGAAAATCGTGTTCAGGTGATCGATTACGATAATCGCGATTTTGAACTCAGTATGTAGTAAATAAAAATTCAATGCGCATAATAACTCCTACATTAAATTGTAGGAGTTTTTTTATGGATAAAATTCGTAATGAATCATATATGAAGGGCTTTCTGCCTTATGCTCTGGCTGCTTTTCTGATAGGAATTGTTGGTGGTTTTGCAACTATGCTGGGAACTGCCTTTGCAAAGGATATAGGGATAGCATATAACAACACTACCTGGATGACTTTATCAATGGCAGTTTCTTCTGCTGCCTGCGCGCCTATCCTGGGCAAGCTCATAGACATCCTGGGCAGACGACCGACGTTGCTGCTGGGTGTGGGGATTTTTACTCTAGGCAATCTGCTGACTGCCCTGGCAAATACTCTGCCTTTTATGCTGGTGGCGCGCTTTGTTGTGGGAGTAGGCACCGCTGCCGTGGCCCCACTGGTACTCTCCTACATTATCACCGAGTTCCCACCTCAGGCCACGGCTCGAGGCTTTTCACTATACATGCTCATATCCAGCGGTGCCGTGGTTTTCGGCCCTACACTGGGCGGCCTTGTAGTGACAACCTGGAGCTGGCGCGCCATGATGTGGATTTGCATGGCTATATGTCTGGTTGTGCTGGTGATTTGCGTCATGGCGCGGGTAACCGAAAACCACAGCCCCAACTCTCTTGCTGGTTTTGATTTTACAGGGGCCGCCCTGATATTTGTATTTTTCAGCTTGCTGCTCTGCGTTCCGTCTTTCGGCCAGAACATCGGTTGGAAATCCACTTCGTTCATAGTTGTACTTCTGGCCGCAATCGCATCTCTGTTTATATTGATCTTTGTGGAACGCAGGGCCGAAAACCCGATTTTATCAGGTCCCTTTATGTCCAGAAGAGCCTTTGTATTTCCTATAATGGCTCTCTTTCTTACTCAGGGACTTCTGCAGGCAAATACCACAAACATCATAGTTTTCATAAGTCATACCCAGCCTGAAAACTACATCTTTTCCAGTTATGCCATTTCTATTATGTACCTGGGTATATCTTTAGGATCTGTGATCCTGGGTCCTTTGGCGGACAGGTTTCAGCCAAAGTATATCCTGGGAGGATCACTTCTGCTTTCTGCAACCGGGGCTGGTCTTATGATGCTTTTTACAGAGGCCACCAGCATATTACTTTTGACCTCTGCTCTGGGCATCATGGGTTTCAGCCTGGGTGCAAATGCCACTGTTTTTATGAAGGTCGTCCTTTCGGATATTCCAGAGGACGTCGCCGGGGCCGGTTCAGGGACCTTTGGTCTCTTCCGCGACCTTGCAGCGCCTTTTGGGGTCGCGGTGCTGGTGCCGTTTTTTACTAACGGGCTTGCCCGGGAGATGATGCACGGCACCAGCGAACCGGCCGCTGCAGTAATGCAATTCGCGCTCTCTCCTGGATCGAATTGCTCTGCATTGCTATCGCTATCGTAATTGTGTTCTTTATTCCTAAAGTTAAAAAATAAATAGAAAGTTGCAGATTTTCGCTCCGCCGGTCGTTTTCAGCAATCCGTCACCTTACACTCGGCATCTTCCATTGCTGTTTCTACTCTTTTAGATCATTTAAGCAACTTTCTATTCTCTCAAATTCTATCTATTTGCTGTTTTTCGCTCCTCTATCAATTTTCAGCAACTCTACTCATCACTTACACTCCCACTTGTTGCCGTTTTCGCATTATCGTTACTTTCAGCAACCCACCACCTCCCACTCGGCATCTTCCATTACTGTTTTCTACTCTTTCAGATCATTTCAGCAACTTTCTATCATCTTAATTTTCTCTTTAGTTGCCGAATTTCTTATTTTTCCGCAACTCCCTAACATATAAATGTATCTGATACGCCATTTACACAAACTTTAGATACCAATTATCAAATTCTTATCATCTAAAAAGTATCTTGATTCATAATTTATGCTAATCCCAGATACATCTACTACTAGCCCCTAATACTAATTGTATCTTTTTTATATAAAAATCATTCTTTAGATACATTATCATCTTCCCTATTTCACTTAAATGTATCTTTCTTTTTTCATTTATCGTATTATAGATACATTTACATCATATCCTTCGTTTTTGCTGTATCTAGTTTATCCAAAGTTTACATTTTTAGATACAATCCTTCCAATCACCTACCTTAAGCTGTATCTGGTTTTTCCAAAATTTACATTTTTAGATACAATCCTTCCAATCACCTACTTTAAACTGTATCTTTCTTCATATATTTACATCATTTTAGATACATTCTCGACTTTTGCTCCAATACAACTGTATCTTTCTTCATATATTTACATCATTTCAGATACATTCTCGACTTTTGCTCCAATACAACTGTATCTTTCCACTCAACTTTCACATTATAAGATACAAATTTCAGTATAAACTTAATCAAACATTAAAATCGCACTACACATCCCATCTCAAAAAAATCATAACCACCAGTTAAACTGGTGGTATGCACCAGCCCTAGAAGGGCATGTTACTAGCAGCGTCTAAAGGCGCCCTGAATAGTTCCGCCAACCGCATTACTATCTCAGGTCGC
>JAFYUX010000084.1 GCA_017549385.1 Bacillota bacterium | reverse complement strand
GTTCTTGCGTTGAACTGCTTACAGAAATCCATGATATTAACACCCTTCTGACCGAGCGCTGGACCTACTGGAGGAGCTGGAGTCGCACCACCTGCTGGGATCTGGAGTTTAATTAAACCTTCTACCTTCTTTGCCATCTTGTGTCACCTCCTTGTCGTGCCTCACTTGTGGCATTATTTTAGCATTCTATTATAAATGAATTGCTTACGAAATTTTTTCTACCTGACCGAACTCAAGTTCTACAGGAGTTTCTCTGCCGAACATAGAAATACGAACCTTAAGAGTCTGCTTTTCCATGTTGACATCTTCGACAACACCCATAAAGTTGTCGAACGGACCGTCAATAACCTTGACTGTGTCACCAGCTTCAACATCAATGTTGAATGATACCTTTTCAATACCCATGTGACGAACTTCTTCGTCTGTGAGCGGAATCGGATCAGAACCATGTCCTACGAAACCAGTTACACCCTGAGTGTTTCTAATGAGATACCAGGATTCACTCGTGATGATCATCTTTACGATTACGTATCCAGGGAACATCTTGCGTGTTCTGACTTTACGCTGACCGTTCTTAACCTCTACTATGTCTTCGGTTGGCATTTCGACACACTGGATAAGATCCTGCATGCCTCTGTTTTCTACTATCTTTTCAATGTTAGCCTTTACTTTGTTTTCATGGCCTGAGTATGTATGAACTACATACCATCTAGCCTTTTCAGAGCCAGACTTTTCTTCTACCACTTCTACTCTGTCGGCTGTATCCACTACAGCATCATCTTCCTCATCTGATAACTCAGACTCATATTCTGCTTCAGGATATTCTTCATTATATTCAGCTTCAGCACCTTCGAATTCTTCGTACTCTTCGAATTCATCTTCAAAGAACACGTCTTCGTCGTAAAATTCAGCTGAATCAAGAAACTCATTTTTAATGTTCTTATCGAATTTTGCCATATTATACCGAAACATCCTTCCTGATTATTGCTCTGATTACATTGAGATTGTAATGCCTAAAAGCTTCTGGAGGATAACAGCGCAAACTGAATCGATTGCCCAGAAACCTACAGCGCAAATAGCACATGTAAGGAGCACTACACCAGTGTAAGAAATGAGTTCCTTCTTTGTAGGCCAGATAACCTTTTTAAGCTCGCTCTTGATGCCGCGGAAGTATGCTTTGATACCGCCGGACTTCTTCTTAGCGTCCTTTGTATTTGCCATACGGTTCACGTCCTTATCTAAAACTATTTTGTTTCCTTATGAAGTGTGTGCTTGTTGCAGAATGGGCAGTACTTGTTTAATTCAATACGTTCTGCATTGTTCTTCTTGTTCTTCATAGTGTTGTAATTTCTCTGCTTACATTCTGTGCAAGCCATAGTAACCTTTACTCTCATGTTGACACCTCCCTCAACAAATTTCTATTTTTATGTTGTTCAGCATACTGATGTACGCCGTTTTTTCGTGAAATTCTAACGATTTTTCGTCTCCAGCCGAATTTTGAGCGTACTAAAAAAAGCGACTGCAGTAGAATCGCTCTGATATGATACCATTCTGTTCCCCCAATGTCAATATATTTTATAGACTGAAATCGCTTTTTTTCCACAAAATTCAACGTTTGTAGAACTTTCCGTCGACTGCCGCCGACACGAATAACCAGCATATACGATCCAACTGCAAGATATATTGCATAAAGCTCCAGAACATACATATATAATGTAGCTTTTTGAAAACCACATATTTCACTCAAACAAGCAGCCCGCAACTCAAAATAGAGCTGCGGGCATATTTACTGTTTAATATTTTGTTTCCAAAAGTCGAAATTATTCGATGATTTCAGATACAACGCCAGAACCTACTGTTCTACCGCCTTCACGGATAGCGAATCTTAAACCTTCTTCGATAGCGATTGGGTTGATGAGTTCGATTTCCATTGTTACGTTATCGCCAGGCATGCACATTTCTGTACCAGCTGGTAAGTTTAATGTACCTGTGATGTCTGTTGTTCTGAAGTAGAACTGTGGTCTGTAACCATTGAAGAATGGAGTGTGACGACCGCCTTCTTCCTTCTTTAATACGTATACTTCGCCCTTGAACTTTGTGTGTGGCTTTACAGAACCTGGAGCAGCGAGTACCTGACCTCTTTCGATATCAGTTCTCTGTACACCTCTGAGGAGTGCACCGATGTTATCGCCTGTCTGAGCCTGATCGAGGAGCTTTCTGAACATTTCTACGCCAGTTACTACTACCTTACGGATTTCTTCTGCGATACCTACGATTTCTACTTCGTCAGATACCTTTAAGACACCTCTTTCTACTCTACCTGTAGCTACTGTACCTCTACCTGTGATAGAGAATACGTCTTCTACTGGCATGAGGAATGGCTTTTCTGTGTCTCTGAGTGGTTCTGGAACATATTCGTCAACTGCTGCCATGAGTTCGAGTACCTTGTCACCCCATGGGCAAGATGGATCTTCTAATGCCTTTAATGCAGAACCTCTGATGATTGGTGTGTCATCGCCAGGGAATTCATATTCGTCGAGGAGTTCTCTGATTTCCATTTCAACGAGATCGAGGAGTTCTTCGTCGTCTACCATGTCACACTTGTTGAGGAATACGATGATGTAAGGTACGCCTACCTGTCTAGAGAGAAGGATGTGTTCTCTTGTCTGTGGCATTGGACCATCTGTAGCAGCACATACGAGGATAGCAGCGTCCATCTGAGCAGCACCTGTAATCATGTTCTTTACATAGTCAGCGTGGCCTGGGCAGTCAACGTGAGCATAGTGTCTGTTTTCTGTTTCGTATTCTACGTGAGCAGTAGAGATAGTGATACCTCTTTCTCTTTCTTCTGGAGCCTTATCGATCATGTCGAATGCTACCTTTTCACCAAAGCCGAGTCTAGCGTTGAGTGTAGTAGTGATAGCAGCTGTAAGAGTTGTCTTACCGTGGTCAACGTGGCCGATTGTACCGATGTTGATATGTGGCTTATTACGTTCGAATTTAGCTTTTGCCATTTTATGTTCCTCCTATATAGGTATATACGGGTGTTTCACATTCAATGGAAACACCCATTGATATTATTCTTAATAATTAAATTGGATTACTTTGTAACCTTTTCAACTAAGCTTGCTGGTAACTGTTCGAAGTGGTCCATCTGCATTACGTATAC
>JAFYUX010000009.1 GCA_017549385.1 Bacillota bacterium | reverse complement strand
TCTGCAGCAGAAAAAACATCAACCAGCTTAAAATGCTGATGTACCATACCAATACCGAGGCGCTTTGCGTCCTCAGGAGAGTTAATGTTTACTTCCTGCCCGTCCAGCGAAATTGTGCCGCTGTCCGGCTTATAAATACCTGAAATCATGTTCATCAGTGTTGTCTTGCCTGAGCCGTTTTCACCCAGGAGAGCAAGGATTTCACCCTTTTTTACATTAAGGTTTACATTCTTGTTTGCTACAACACTGCCAAATGATTTAGTAACACCTTTTACTTCAATGGCGTATTGTCCCGGCATCGATATCCTCCTATATAAAATCACCGTGCTTTAAAACTATTAGATAAAAAATACACATCCCGCAAACACATGCAGGGCATATTTTTACGTTGTATATCCCTTAGCTAATAATTTCAAAAAATCCGGGCGGCCTTTCAGCCGGCCCGGACTTAATTTAACTTATTTACTTGTGATCAGCTGTGCTGATCGGGTAGCTTAAACTGCCTTTACGCCAGCTACGAAGTAATTCATTGTGCCTGTGATTACGCCGTCTTCTACAGATGGACCACCAGCAGGAACGATTACGTTACCAGCATTGTCAACGAGGTCAGCATCAGCCATTGTTACAGTACCGTCAGCTGCGATAGAGAGCTTAACGCCTGAGAATACGTCCCAAGTACCGTCAACGATGAGAGCCTTAACTGCATCGATAGCTTCCTGAGTACCAGCAGCACAGTTTTCGCTGAGTGGAGATACGTCTACGAAACCTTCAGCGAGACCACCGTAGTAAGCAGGTGAACCCATAGTTGTTACGAACTGATCAGCAGTACCAGCAGCCTGAGCAGCTTCGATAGCTGTTCTGTAGTATACGTTCCAGTTCCAGATAGCAGCTGTTAAGTGAGCAGCAGGAGCGTCTACAGTCATGTCAGAGTTGTAACCGCAACCGAAGATGCCAGCCTTTTCAGCAGCGATCTGTGGCTGTGCAGAGTCACAGTGCTGAGAGATAACGCCGCAACCGTAAGATTCGATGAGTTCCTTAGCGAATGCAGCTTCGTTTACTTCGTCAGCCCATGCGCCGAGGTTCTTTACGTAAACCTGAGCATCAGGGTTAACAGCCATAGCACCGAGAGCGAAACCATTGATACCAGAAGCTGTTTCAGCGTATTCTGTACCGTAAGCAGCTACATAACCGATGTTGTTGTTGCCAGTTTCGAGAGACTTGAGACCAGCAGCGATACCAGCGAGGTAACGAGCCTGATATGCACGGCCGAAATAGTTGTTGAAGTTAGTGTCGTTGCTCTTGTAACCAGTACCGTGTGAGAATACTACGTCTGGGTAAGCAGCAGCTGCTTCTTCAAAAGCATCGATATAACCGAATGAAATACCGAAGATGATGTTAGCGCCTTCGCCTACGAGAGTATCGATAGCTGATAATACCTGTTCCTTATCTTCGGGAACTTCGTCAACGATAACGAGCTGTGAATTAACATCCATACCGAGTTCCTTCATAGCTGTTGTGATACCGTTGTGGTGAGCGTAAGTGTAACCAGCAGTATCGTTCTTGCTGTTGATGTAGATAGCGCCTACCTTGAAGTCTGCATCGCCGCCAGTAGTTGTTGAACCACCACCGCCGCATGCAGCAAGACCAAATATCATAACCACCGCCATGATAATTGCAAGGATCTTTTTCATTTCTTTTCCTCCTAATGTTTCGGACCGCGTTAAACAGACCATCAGATATTTGTCATGACTTTCTGAAGGCCTATCATGAGGTCATTTAAAAAAACGTTTTTTAGACAGAATCGTTGCAATAGAAAGCTTCAAATGCTCAATCCTATCCGATTTTATTTTATAATTTACGGTTTATAAAATCAACTGAAGAACCTAACATTCCCTTAAAAGAAATGCATAATTGTGTGGTCATTAAGATCCACATAACAGGTTCGCAGATGATAACCGCAAAATATCCAAGTTTCGGCACCAGAAGCAGTACAAACACAAACTTACCGATGCACTCGATAATGCTGTTTACCAGCGGAGCAACCTTAAGTCCTATACCCTGAGCCATATTTCTCAGCAGGAATAATACCCCTACAATCCAGAAAAATGGACCGTTCCACATCATATATCTGGCACCTGTCCCGATGACTTCGTCAACGTGGGAACCAGAAATAAAAGTAACAAGTTCTTCTGACCACAGAAGCGCGATGATGCAGAGAACAATGCTCATGCCTATGTTGATAGCGGATGCTATCTTAAATCCTTGGAAGATTCGTTCGTGCTGGCCTGCTCCCTTGTTTTGAGAAACGTAAGTTGAGAATGCCGTACCAAGAGAGTAAAGCGGCATCATAAAGAAGTAGCTCAGTCGACGCGATGCTGTGTGTCCCGCGATTATGAGCTTACCGAGACTGTTTACCCCTGCCTGTATCATTACTGTACCTACTGAAACGATGCTCAGCATAAAGCCCATAGAGAAGCCCTGTCCAAGAAGTTCCATGTAGAGTTCTTTGCCAACTCTGAAATGTTCCCCTGATGGAATGAGAATGTGAACTTTCTTAAATATGAAGATAATGCAGAGCACTGCTGAGATGCCCTGTGAGATAACTGTTGCAAGAGCTGCGCCTTCGATGCCCATACCGCCCACTTTGATAAACACGATATCCAGGATTACGTTGAGCACTGAAGATAAAATGAGGAAGATCAGCGGAGTCACGCTGTCACCTACTGCACGTAAAAGACCTGCCGCAAGGTTGTAGGCAAACATAACACCTACACTGATAGTTACCAGGAATATGTAGCTGTAAGCTTCGTCGATGATGTCGGCTGGAGTCTTTAGTATTTCCATGAGGCTGTAAAGTCCGAATCTGGCAAAAATCATAATGATGACTGTAAGAGCCGCACCTATTACCAAGGATCCTGCCACAGTCTTTTTTATGGCGTTTTCGCTCTGCATGCCGTAGCATCTTGCGGTGACTATAGCCATACCGCTGCCAACACCCAGCGCAAATCCTACCAGAAGCTCGTACACTGATGAGGTGGAGCCGATAGCCGCTAAAGATGAATCACCCAGACAGTAACCTACCACCATGATGTCTACTGTGTTGTAGAGCTGCTGAAACAGGCTGGCTATAAATATCGGAATTGTGAATATAATCAGGTTTTTGCCGATTTTGCCGTTAAGCAAATCTGCTCGTAAAAATCGCATATGTTCTCCTTTCTTGAGATATTTGGAAAATTCGCTTCGCGAATGTGATTACATACAAATTTTTTGTTATTTTTGATGGCGGAGCCATCGGATGCGGGTATGTTGATTATCAATATTTTCGTAGCCGCAACCTTTATATTTTACTACTTTTTGAAGTGCAGGAAAACATTATGCCGGCGATTAATTTGTATTTTTTATTGAAATTGCAAGGTTTTTTTA
>JAFYUX010000083.1 GCA_017549385.1 Bacillota bacterium | reverse complement strand
TATTTTATCTGGATGCAGAGGAGTACGGTATTGAATCATATATAGAAGGTTACGACCACAATCCGCCGGAAATCATCACAGAACGCGAACGCCTCTTCAACGCACTTGGTGGACGTCCCGTTTCCATCACAGAAAAAGAAGCCCGCTTTCTCGTACAGACCCACCTTCATATAAACAAAAAATACAACCAAGACCTTCCGGAAGGCAGAGAAAAGTTCAACTTTATGTTGAAACCTGAGCAGACACTTACTCCAGAGGAGTATTTCCAGCTCTACGATAAACTCTGCGACGTTCCGCCGATGCCGAGATACATAGTAAATCACTGCATCATGCGTAGCGTTTCCGGTGACGTCCGCGGTGCATCATACATGGCAGCAGACGCATATTTCCCTGAGGGCACAATAGTCACACCAGATATGGTTCCCCAGTTCGAAATGACAGGCATCTTTAACGACCAGCCTGCAACCCTCTGTCGCAACACTATCGAAGTTCACGGAGATCCTTCAGAAAATGTATTCCTCAGCGAGTCAGTTATCGAATACAGAGGCAGCTATCGTCTCATGACATCAGAGATTAAGCTGACACCCGAGTGCAACAAAGTCATCTACGCAAATAAAGTCTCCGACTTTAAGATTACAAGCGCCGAAGCAGCTATGCTTATGAACCGCTCAGAGTATATCACTGTATACGAAGTCATGGTGGACGACCCTGAGTTTATGGCGTCATTTAAGCAGTTCGTAGAACCTTACACAGAAACAACTTATGACATGGGCAAGATGTATATCAACTTCAACGAAACAAACGCTCACGTAGGCAGATCAGTGTACAGGATTAACGATGACATCCACGCAATGTACTATCTTACAGACTTTGGCGAACTCCTCATCATGGCATACGACTTCCCTACAGTTCAGGAAGCCGAAATGCGCATGGCCCTGTCACTCTACCCTCATCCTATGACAGTTACTATGAAGTATGAGTTTAAAGAACCTGTCATCTATGAGTTCATCAAGAGCGGCTATGACGACTTTGGCCATTTCCTCAGCAGCATCAGCGGCGGTACTATAAATAAATAGCCACCAAAACAAAAAGATGCTATAATATCCAGCAAGACCGTCACTGATGATCAGCATACGGCCACAAAACAGTTCATTAACCAGGAGGTAATATATATGAAACACGTTATTTCGATCCTTATGGAAAACAGACCAGGTGTACTCAGAAGAATCTCTGGCCTTTTCGACAGAAGAGGTTACAACGTTGACTCTATCGTAGCGAGTGCAACAGAAATCGAATCCCGTACACGTATGACTATCGTAGTAGACGGTGACGAACAGATTCTCCAGCAGGTTATCAAGCAGCTCCTCAAGCTCCAGGAAATCATCGAAGTAGAAAACGTAACACACCAGCCGGTTATCAGCCGCCAGCTCCTCCTCATGAAGCTCAACGCAACATACGAAACACGTATCGACATCATCCAGCTTGCTGATGCATTCGGTGCTCGTATCGTAGATATCAAAGCTGACTCTATTATCATCGAAGCAACAGCTGAAAACGATGTAACACAGTCAATCATCGAAACATTCGAACCATACGGCATCCAGTCTCTCATGAAGACAGGTACTGTTGCGCTCAAGAAGTAAATTTATAAATCAAAAGACCGTTACACCCAGTGTAATGGTCTTTTTTATTAACAAAGCGATAGATATATTCCTTTCAATATAAATGGACTGTTGCATATTTTATACAACAGTCCTGTATTCTCTAAAATCCTACTGCTATTGCAATCAGTCGCACGATAAATGTTACTGCCCATGCAACGCCGCACTGGAGAAGTACAACGCCAAAGGCCCACTTGCCACCAAGTTCTCTCTTGATAGAAGAAACCGCTGCAACACATGGTGTGTAAAGCAGACAGAATACCATCAGGAGAAGCGCACCCAGTGGTGTAATCGCTGCAGTCACGCCGCTTACGCTGCCGTAAAGCACTGACAGTGTCGATACAACACTTTCCTTTGCCATAAAGCCGGAAATAAGCGCAGTTGAGATTCTCCAGTCTCCAAGACCCAGTGGAATGAGAATTGGAGTGATGAGACCTGCAACTGCAGCCATGATACTTTCTGAAGAATCAGAAACGATAGCGAGACGTGTATCAAAAGTCTGGAGGAACCAGATTACAATCGTCGCTACGAAAATTACTGTAAATGCTCTCTGGAGGAAGTCCAGCGCCTTGTCCCAAAGCAGAAGCATTACATTTTTAGCTCCCGGCATTCTGTAGTTTGGAAGTTCCATTACAAACGGAACAGCCTCACCCTTAAACAGCACGCCTTTAAATAACAGCGCCATCACAATGCTGACAGCGATACCCAGAAAATATAGGCCGATCATGATAATCGCACCATTTTCAGGGAAGAACGCGTCAGTAAAGAACACATAGATCGGAAGCTTTGCAGTACAGCTCATAAACGGTGTAAGCAGGATAGTCAGCTTTCTATCTCTTTCAGAAGGAAGAGTTCTGCTGGCCATAACCGCAGGTACTGTACAACCAAAACCGATGAGCATCGGAACGATACTTCTGCCGGAAAGACCGATCTTTCTCAGCAACTTATCCATTACGAATGCCACTCTAGCTATGTAACCACTGTCCTCAAGTATAGAAAGGAAGAAGAACAGCGTCACGATAATCGGCAGGAAGCTCAGAACACTTCCCACGCCGTTAAATACACCATCAATAATCAGTGAATGGAGAACTTCGTTCACACCAAGATCAGTCAGCAGAACATCTGTCATGCCTGTTACCCAGTCGATCGCTGTTTCCAGAAGGCCCTGAAGCCACGCACCGATAACATTAAACGTCAGCCAGAAGATAGCAGCCATAATACCGATAAACGCAGGAATAGCTGTGTACTTGCCTGTAAGGATACGGTCAATCTTTCTGCTGCGTTCAAGTTCCTTTGACATCTTTGGCTTCTTAACCGTTCTGTTGCAGACACGGTTGATAAAATCAAATCTCATATCTGCCATAGCAGCCGCACTGTCAAGACCACGCTCTCCTTCCATCTGCTTGACGATATGCCTCATAGTAGCCATTTCATTCTCATCCAGCTTGAGCTTTTCGAGAATCATAGGATCGCCTTCCACCAGCTTGTTTGCTGCAAATCTGAGAGGAATGTTAGCTTCCTGAGCGTGATCCTCAATAAGGTGCATGATAGCATGGAGGCATCTGTGAACAGCACCGTTGTGATCTCTTTCGTCACAGAAATCCTGTCTGCCAGGACGTTCCTGATACTGCGCAACATGGATGGCATGGCTCACCAGTTCATGGATACCTTCGCCCTTTGCCGCAGAAATCGGAACAACTGGAATACCCAGCATATTTTCCATCTCGTTAATGAGAATAGAGCCACCATTGTCTCTGACTTCGTCCATCATGTTGAGAGCCAATACCATAGGCACATTCAGCTCCATGAGCTGCATAGTCAGATACATATTTCTTTCGATGTTTGTGGCATCTACGATATTGATAATACAAGACGGCTTTTCCTCAAGAATAAACTGTCTTGTAACGATTTCTTCCTTGCTGTATGGCGACATTGAGTAGATGCCAGGAAGGTCAGTGATAAGAGTATTGCTGTGACCCTTGATCACACCGTCTTTTCTGTCTACTGTAACACCAGGGAAGTTACCAACGTGCTGGTTTGAACCAGTAAGCTGGTTAAAAAGTGTTGTCTTGCCACAGTTCTGATTGCCCGCAAGAGCAAAAGTCAGCTTGCTGCCGGCAGGCAGCGGATTTTCGTCTGCCTTTACGTGGTATTTGCCACCTTCACCAAAACCAGGATGCTCGATATCAAAACAGATATCCTGTTCTTCTGGCTCAAGTTCTACCACTTCCTCCTCAAGAGGAACTATTTCTATTTTCTCAGCATCAGCAAGTCTCAGCGTAAGTGTATAGCCATGAAGCATAAGTTCCATAGGATCGCCCATAGGAGCATACTTCATCAGCTTTACTTCTGTCCCCGGAATAACACCCATGTCGAGGAAATGCTGTCTCAGCGCACCCTCTCCGCCAACAGAAGTAATTATGGCCGACTTACCGATCTGAAGATCTCTTAAAGTCATCATTTAAACCTCATAAATACGTATATTTTAGGTAGTCTTAACTAACCGCACAATAATATACCATTAATGTAGATGTTATTCAAGTATTGTTAAAATATTTCGAAAAAAATATCTTCATTTTTATGGTCCAATCAGAAATATTTTTGTTTTTTGCCATCAAAACCCATAATATTGTAAATGATTATGTAAACACTTTGATTTTCAAATGGAAATTCATCCCTGAAATAATCCACATGGCAAAAGTGTTGAAATACCGCCACTTATGGCCAAAATTTCAGTTTTCCACAAAAGTTATCCACCGAACCGATGTGGATAACTCACAACCCGCAAACCGTTGCAAACACTGATTTTTCACAACTTTTTCTAGTTTTTAGCAAAAAGTTATCCACAGATTACAGTAACTATCCACAGGAGAATTGTGCACAAAAATATTTCGGTTTTCGCCCTGTGTCAAGGCGAATTTCTTCATAATTATCTATACCCCAAAATTATTACCCCTTGCCAAAGTTACAAAATCCTATCAACGTTACAACTACTGCGTTTCAGGAATTTGACAGCAAATTCCATCAAAAATCACATAAAAAATCATATATTTTGTTATGTTTTTTCACTCGTTTTCATGCACATTTTGCGCCTAACGGTCCTTCACAACCTCTATTTTCTTCTCCAGCTTTAAGAATTTTACGATGCCTTCGGCAACCCCTTCTGCAAGTTTTCTCTGGTAATCATAAGTCTGCAGCTGGGCAGCTTCATTCCCATTCGAAAGAAAACCACACTCCACAATCACCGCCGGATATGCCGTCTTTTTCAGCAACAACACATCGCTCTTTTCCAGCGCCACCCTCTGGTTTCCATTGTCGATCTTAAGCAAAAGATTCCCCTGTATGGTCTCTGCCAGCATCCTGCTGAGATTTCCAGCCTCTTCAGTTTCGCCATTTGAGTAAAAAGTCTGAGCCCCAAACACCGACCTGTTTTCTTTATAACTGTTCAAATGAATACTCACAAAAGCATCCGGCATCAACTTATCCGCCATTTCTCTTCTGGCCGTCAAATCCTCCGTCTTTAAACTCCTGACACTTCTCTTGCCTTTTATTTTCGCGTCGGCGGAGCCGTCCCGAGAGACCCCGGTGTAGAGGCCTTTGTCCTCTGTGCGGGTCATTGCCACCTTTACGTCGTATTCTGCCAGAATATCCTTAACCATCATGCTGATGCTGAGATTTATATCTTTTTCGCTGACTCCGTCAGCACTTTCAGCTCCGCCGTCGATGCCACCGTGACCTGCGTCAAGCATTACGATAGGCTGATGAGAGAAAATCCCAAGTCCCACAGTTCTAGCCATAGCAGCAGCAGAAGGACTCATGCAGCTTACCAGGGTAGCAGTTATGAGCATCACTCCAAAGGCTATGAGCATAACCGCCATAACGAGCAGTTTTTTATCTTTAAGGCAACGGTCGTTAGACTTGTTGCCCACAACCCCTGTCCTCCTGAAATCAAATAAACTCATCCATCCCTCCTGAAATATCCGGTACCTGTTATACCTCATTAGAAGATATGAAATCATCTGCCGGGTTATGAAGATAATGCAAGTCTGCGCTCAAGAGATCGCAACAATAAAAAAGACGTGCCGTCATAAGACGACACGTCATGTTTTCTTTTTATACTCCAGTCACTATATCATAAGCAACTGAAATCATAAGGAGCACTACCATGGAAATCATGATAGGGCGGATAAATTTTGCACCCTTTTTAACAGCCAAGCGCGAGCCGATGATGTTGCCGGCGATGTTACAGATAGCAGCTGGAATAGCATATCTGAAATCTACCACTCCACCGATGAGGAATGTAACAAGGGCCGCATAGTTTGATGCCAGGTTGAGAAGCTTGGCGTTGCCAGAAGCTGTCTTAAGGTCAAACTTCATAACTGTAGTAAATGCGATAGCTGCGATAGTGCCTGTACCCGGTCCGAAAATACCATCGTAAAGACCTACGCAGATACCAACTACAAATGCCAGAGCTATAAGCTTTTTAATTCCCAGTGTGTTGGACAGGTCCACGCCGTCGCCAATCTTTTTTACAAAGATAAAGACCGCTACACAAGGCAGAAGCACGATGAGCATAATCTTGAGCGTACGCTCTTCCATGTTCATTACCAGTCGGGAGCCTATAGTGGACCCTATAAACGAACCTGCCGCAGCGATAACTGCTGCTTTTATGTTCATGGCACCGTTTTTAAAATATGTAGCCGCCGCAAAAGTAGTACCACAGGCAGCTGTGAATTTGTTTGTGCCGTAGCACACGTGAGCCGGAAGTCCGGTCAGAAAATAAGCAGGAAGAGAGATTATACCTCCGCCTCCTGCGATAGCGTCTACAAAACCGGCAAACCCGATAATCAGGCTGACGGCTGCAATCATTATTATATCTTCCATAAGTTATTTGCTAAATCAGATAATGTTTCCTGCTTTATGCGAGACCCCATGAAGCAAGGATACCCTTGAGAAGAACGAGTTCGATAATTACGAAAGCCGCAATAAAACCTAATCCCTTGAGAAGTTTTTTCTTCTGATCCTTATCCATTTCAACATACTCCTTTATATTTTAATACACTCTTTATAATCATTGACTGACAAGCGGTCCAGAGTTTCAGGACCGCTCGCTTATCTACATAATTATATCACTAAAACACACCTGCTGTCTCGTATTTTCTTATTCTTTTGGAGCAGGAGTTACCCACCAGTCGAGTTCTGCATACTCAGCCTGAAGAGCCTTGATCTCGCCACGAGTTGCAAGGAAGAGATCCTTTTTATCAATCAGGTACTGAACATGGTCATCAAGCGACTTGTTTGTAAACTTGTGGTTGAATTCCGGGTCGTATTCAAATCTGAGACCCCCCGGACCGTGCATAAACTTGCCTTCTACAGAACATAACATACATCTAACGCTGCCGTCAGGATTTACCTGGAAACCTGTGCTTGCACAGATCGGGCATTCGATGCCTTTTGTTGTAGGCTTGATAGGACCATCAGCGCCATTGATAAGAAGGTTTGCGAGACCAGTGATCTTTTCTAAGTTTTCGCCCTTAACCGTGTCCCCTGGAAGGGTCGCCAGCATAACTTCGTGGCCGATAACATTGAGGTGGAGCTTTTTAGCAAAGAGCTGCATATCTTCTTTTACCATGCCTTCCCATCCACCATAGCCGTAAGAAGAAACGATTACGCAATCAGCCTTTTTAAACGAGTTGTAATCAGCAACCAGAGAAATCAGTCTGTCCATTACCATCTTGATAGCAGTGTGACAGCCTAAAATATATGTAGGAGCGGCAATAACAACTTTGTCCGCTTCTTTTATCTTGTCTACAAGGAAGTTAAAATCGTCCTTCTGGCGACATCTTGCGCCTTCTGGAACACATGCGTAACACGCAGTACAATAATTGATGTTGAGTTCGTTTACGCGAATCATCTCTTTTTCCCAGTCAGCCGGGAGCTGTCTGAAAATTTCTTTTACCGCGATTTCAGAATTACCACCTTTACGTGGCGAAGAAACTAAACCAACAACTTTCATATAATATTCCTCCTAGGTAATTTCATTCATACGTATTTATAAGTTTACCACAGTTAAGATAGTTAGCATAGCATCTATTTCTGCAACGCTACCGCGTAGGCGGAGCCTTCAAAAAATAAATACAGCCCGCCGGTTTGACCGGCAGGCCGTTTAAATTTTAAATCTTTCTATCGAATTAGAATACTGGTAATACCATACCGCCGTATGTAGATTCGATGAACGCTCTGCATTCTTCAGATGTGAGAGCAGCTACGAGCTTCTGGATAGCTTCGTTGTTTTCGTTACCTTCCTTAACTACGAGGATGTTAGCGAAAGTCTGAGCACCAGCAGAGTCAGATGCTTCGAAAGCGAGACCCTGGTCAGCTGTGAGACCAGCTTCGAGAGCATAGTTACCGTTGATTACGCCGAAGTCAGCATCAGCGAGTGATCTAGCAACAGCAGCAGCTTCTACTTCGAGGAACTTGAGGTTGAGCGGATTGTCAACGATGTCCTTAGGAGTTACTTCGAGACCAGCGTTTTCTGGTAATGTGAAGAGACCCTGAGCAGCTAAGAGCTGGAGAGCTCTAGCTTCGTTTGTAGTATCGTTAGGAACTACGATTACAGAACCTTCTGCTACGTTAGAGAGATCGCTGCTCTTGCCAGCGTAGATACCCATTGGTTCGTAGTGAACGTCAGCTACAGAAACGAGGTGTGTACCGTTTTCTGCGTTGAAATCTGTGAGGTATGGTGTGTGCTGGAAGTAGTTAGCATCGATTTCGCCGCTTTCTGTAGCAGTGTTAGGGATGATGTAATCTGTGTATTCCTTGATTACGAGATCAACGCCTTCAGCAGCGAGAGTGTCCTTTAACGCTTCTAAGATTTCAGCGTGTGGAGAAGCTGTAGCACCAACAGTTACTGTTACCATGTCGCTGTTAGCCTTTTCGCCGCCACCGCAGCCTACGAATGCGCCTAAGCAAAGAACGAGAACTAATACTAAAGATAATACTTTCTTCATTGTTTTTCTCCTTGTAAAAAGATTTAAATATACGTTATACCACAGCGTAACGTTGTGGAAATTATAACCTAATGAATTGATAACCTCAAGAGGTTTAAGTGTGTAATTTAACCTTTTATACACACAGGTACTGATGATCAGTACGTTTAGCCGTTATTTTCTGATACGCTTGTCGTTCTTCTTTGCGAACCACATACCGCCAGACTGTATAATCTGTACGATAATAACGATAAGCACGATAGTAGCGAACATAACGATATCCTGGTAACGGTAGTAACCGTAACGGATAGCGATGTCACCGAGACCGCCCGCACCTACAGCACCCGCCATAGCTGAGTAGCCGAGAAGCGTGATAAATGTAAGCGGTACGCCAACTAAGATTGATGGCTTTGCTTCTGGGAGCATAACCTTAAATACAATCTGCTTTACAGTAGCACCAACTGCGTGAGCTACTTCGATGAGACCAGCTTCTACTTCGAGAAGTGATGTTTCTACAATACGTGCAACGAATGGAGTCGCTGCTATAACGAGAGGCACGATAGCACCTCTAACACCTGTCGCCGTACCTACAAGTGCTCTTGTAAACGGCATCAGGAATACAAGCAGGATAATGAACGGAATAGAACGTCCGATATTTACTATCCAGCCGAGAACCACGTTAACTGGCTTGCATGGAAGGATAGAATGTTCCTGAGTGATAGTTACCAGGATACCTAACGGAAGACCAAAAACATATGCGAAAAGTGTCGCAAGAGCAGTCATCACGATAGAATCGATAGTACCCTGAAGAAGCAGTGAACCGTATTCTGCAATAAACTCTGCCATTAGTTTTCCCCTCCTTTCACAACGATAAGATCAGAAAGAAGAAGCTTTGTCATCTCGTGCTGAGGATTTGAGAATACTTCTTTAGTAACGCCCTGCTCAATGATGCGTGCATCATTGATAACCGCTACGCGGTTGCAGATCTTATTTACTACACTCATTTCGTGAGTGATGATCACGATAGTTACTCCGAGCTTTTCATTGATTTCCTTGAGAAGCTGAAGAAGTGAACTTGTTGTTAAGCTGTCAAGGGCCGATGTAGGTTCGTCACAAAGGATGATACCAGGATTGTTTGCGAGAGCTCTCGCGATTGCAACTCTCTGCTGCTGACCACCTGAAAGCTGTACTGGATAGTTGTTTGCCTTGTCAGCAAGACCTACCAGCTCTAAAAGTTCTGCTACACGCTTGTCACGATCAGCCTTTGGCACACCGCAGATTTCAAGAGGGAACGCTACGTTGTCCTTTACTGTGCGCTGCATGAGCAGGTTAAATCTCTGGAATACCATACCGATGTTTCTTCTGAGCTGAAGAAGCTGGCTGCCGGCAAAACCTGTAATGTCCTGACCATCGATAACAACATGACCAGAAGAAGGCTTTTCCAGAAGATTGATACATCTGAGGAGAGTACTCTTACCCGCACCAGACATACCGATAATGCCGAAAATATCGCCATCGTTGATAGTGATATTAATATCTTCGAGAGCTTTAAACTCTCCATAATTTGTGTTGTAAATCTTTGAAAGATTTTTAATTTCTATCATCTGCACTCCTCCACAAATCAACCCTCCACCCAAGAGCCGGTCATCCGCTCCCTCTGCGAATGCTTACGTGCAGTCACGACCCTCGACTCCGAGTACCACATGAACGCTGGGTTTTCCGCGCTATGTGCCGATTTTCATTGTGTTTAAAAAATATGAATTTTGACGCAAAACGTCAACCTTAATTTTATTACGCAACCCCTCCATTGTCAACCGAAAAGTACCCTTTACGCATCCCCAAAATGTTGATTTTTCAATGTTTTTGCTTGCATATTTTGCCATATAACCTATATGTAGTATGCTCCTATTCTGCACCTACAATCCGATAAAATCCATTCAAAAAATCAGTGTTTTTGCATACAAAAAGAGCCGGAAAACCACCCTCTTCAGATGGCCTTCCGGCTCTGATTTTCCCGTCAGCTCCGCTGACACGGTTTAAGCTTTATTAATTGATTATCAGCCATAAACCACAAGTTCGCCGCTTTCATCTAATCTGGCTGAAACTTCTGATCTGTGAAGCACATGTTTGCTGCCAGGCTCGTAGACGATTTTAAGAGAAGCATATGGATTAAGGAATGATTCAATTGTGAGGTTGAATAACTTTGCACCTCCACCTCCATAAGAAGTTTCATAAAGCGCAAGCACTCCACTTTCTAAAGTAGACGGTATAACTGTCACATTAGAATCCAGCTGACCAGGATCTTTAATAGACACTCTCAGATTAAGCCTTTCTACCTTAGGAGCAAGATAATAACCTTTGTACTGATCATATAAAGCACTATAATCTCCCTTAGCATGTTCTTTGATAAACTGGATGTACTCAATTTTTTCAACATCAGTATTGTAGTAGTTATACACTACATGACATGTAAATTCAGCAGCCATATTATTAGCTTCAGCTTCCCAGTCATTTATTTCTACGTTTTTAATGTCGATATAGTCACCAAGCTGCTTTTTTACATACTCTGTAAGCGCAGGTTTAACAGCCTTATATAGTTCAGTTGCCTTGTACGCTTCAGCCTCCATCTTGCCTGCTATCCAATCATATTCTGTACCTTCAGGCACAAGAACTATGTTTTCTTTATTGCCTAACAAGGAAGTGATGTCTACATAGTATCTGCTAGCTCCTGCAGTAATACGGTCGTATACACTACTGTAGTTTGCATTAGGTACTTCGTACCATCCCGGATATGCTTCAGATTCTTTCAATGCCATACCACTAGTGCTGGACATTGTATTATTTTCAAATCTGAATTCATAAATTGCCGCATCCAGAGTGTTTTCGTTTTTTGGCTGCAGCAATACATAACCTTCTGCATAACTGCTGGTATCATATCCAAGAAGATCTATATCAACTTCTTCATTAAAAGTTTTCACCGGTATCATAGCCTTCCAGTTTTCGGATTCCCCTTCGTAAATCTGTGTTCTACCATTAAAGGCTTTCTCAAACAACACCTTAAACACATCACTTTGAAGTTTGTTTCTGGCAGTTAACGCTTCCCAATAATCAAATACAGCTTCGTTCTCTTCGTCGGTAGGCTCTTCGCCAGCAGCACTGTCCCAATATATAGGTTCTTCCATCACGGTTGTAAACACCACTTTAATGTTTTTGCCATTTATCTCTTTTGCATTGTTTGCGTAAAACATATTATTAGGATCATACAATCCAAATGCATCTTCCATTCTTGGATATAACGACTGTAACCCTCCTACATAATGTTTGCTTTCATAAAAAAGAACCCTAACCTCATGTTCTGCAGGAAAACGTTCCTCCTGTCCCGCCATATAGGATACATCGCCTTTCGCTTTCCCAATATATATTTTAGGCGTCAGCTTATACTCGTTGCCGGCGGCATCGATATCTGTAACGGCAAACTGTGACAAGTCTGTTGAACTATCCTTTTCCAGATATATTCCTTCGTTTTCCAGAATTCTTACTATTTCGGAGGCAGTAATGATTTCCTTTTTATTTACGTTATACCCGTCCCCTTTGTACCATACAGCTACACCAATGCCGGCCAGCACCAGCATCACACATAACACTATGGCAGTTATTATTATTATCTTTCTCGCTTTTTTACCTTTTGAATTTTCATTAAGCACATTTTCCACCCTCTCTTTTACCTGAGACTCCCCTGAAGAAAAACCTGCTATTGCCAGCTTGTCTGGATTAACTGCATAAGCCAGCAGCACTCGCGAATACTCTGCCCTGCGAGCTTTATCCATGTCATCTGTAGAACGCTCATCGCAGTAAAGTTCGATATCCCTTCGAATCATTTTATAGTACATCCAGAAAACCGGATTGAACCAGAATACAGCCATAATGAGATACGCAAGAATAATTGTTACATTGTCCTTTGCCTTAATATGAGATCTCTCATGCCTGAGAATCATCTCCAGCTCATCCTTTGCGATCCCTTCGGGAACATATATTTTAGGTTTTACTATACCCAATACAAAAGAGGACTGTATGTTAGAACTTTCATAGACATCTTGCTCATCAGGCATTTTACACGCAAATCTGAGTTTTGCCTTTAGCCTGATAAAAGAAGACATCATGCCCATAACCAGCACCAGACCGCCCCCAATCCAGATAAATGCTAAATATGGACTTGAACTTTCCCATGCCTGCTTAACCTTGTCTTTTAAGGTCGCAGTTCTGGCAATCTGCATCGTAGCTCCACCATTTGTCTGATTATTTGCAGAGCTGTTTTGAATACCAACTCCCTGCCCTGATATGTTTTCTGTAGTTAAATCAACTCCACCACCGACATTTTTTTCAGCCGTACTTCCTGCATTCGTTATCTCTCCGATGCCATTTTCAACACCGGCCTCGATATTGTTCATTATCTGAACTCTGTTTTCCACTGACTTGTCTATATAGCTGGTTACTCCACCGGCAATATTAAATCCCCCTGCCATCGCTACAGATGCAAACAGCACCCCTGCCATCATCCAGCTCCACAGGATATATGTGTATCTTGTTTTAACTTTTCCCCTCATTACCTTACGTAATATCAGTATTGCAAGGATGACGGGAGTCATCGCCAGCGAAACTAACACTGCCGAACCAAATAATTCTGTTAAGTTATATATGAGATTTGAGTTCATATGACAGCTCACCCCTTTCTGAGCCAATCTCTCCATTTGTCGTACTTCTATTTATATTATTTGGACTTTGCCTGATACTCGTCTATCATATGTCTGATCTCGTCAGCTTCCTGCTGCGAAATCTTGTTGCCACTGAGAAATGCAGCAATAAATCCCGGCAACGAGCCGCCAAAGGCCCTCTCAACAAACTGAGATGACTCTTCTCTCTGAGCCTCATCCTGACTGATCAGCACTGAAACTACAGCATCCTTATTTTCTATAAAGCCCTTTTCGCTAAGCTTTTTAATCACAGTATACGTAGTGGACTTTTTCCATCCTAGCTCTGCGTTGCACAAATCTACCAGTTCACCGGAACGTACCGGCGCATGCTCCCACACAATCTGCATAAATCTGTATTCGCTATCAAATAATTTGTTTTCCATTTGCTCTCCTCTTCTGTTTGGTCTATCGCTATCGACCTTTCGTATCTTTAGTCTATTGCAATAGACCTGATTTGTCAATGGTTATTTCAGCTCCATGCTATAAAAGAACCGAAAAACCACCCTCTTCAGATGGCCTTCCGGCTCTGGTTTTTCCGTCAGCTCCGCTGACACGGTTTATATTTTGTAAATTAGTAATTATTCCTTCTCATCAAAGAAATCTGGCGCTTCCGGATCATAGACTCCATACTCATCTATCAGCGGCTCCTCCGCCGGACTTGGAACCTGGTCAGGATTCCATCCGCTTTTATTCCAGCTAAGATATTCGTAAATCAAATCATCTTCTGCCCGGCCATCTACTATATAAAACTTCCTCATCAGCGATTTTTTAAGTTTAAATAGCAACTTGCAAAGCCAGATAGTTACAGCAAATGTCACAAACAACATCACTCCAACAACAAGCTGATAAAAATCCACACTTAACCCCAACCTGCTGCTTAAATCAAACGCTGTCGTATATCTTGCGGAAAGATAAGTTTCTCCATACGTCTGCAGTGCCACCGCTGTCATAAGTATAACTTCAACTGTTCTAAGCTTTAAAAGCAAACCATACTCAGGAGTATCATATTTCATTGAAATCCCAGCTATGTCAGTCAGTATCTGAAAATGAAAATACATACTGATGATGGATATCAGAACCTGAAACAGGTACAAGTCCACATTAAATGTAAAAATACTGGCCACCCAATTCACCAGG
>JAFYUX010000082.1 GCA_017549385.1 Bacillota bacterium | reverse complement strand
TCTTTTTCCATAACCTCCAGCGCTTCTGCCCCTGTATAAGCCTCCAGCAGATTGTAGTTTGAATCTGCCAGATAAATCTTCAGCGCGTTTACGATGTCCCTTTCATCGTCACATATAAGAATGTTATACATATCCCTGCCTCCTTGATACCCATGTTATATCACATCCGCTTTATAAATAAACCAGCCAAATGTTTAAGATTTCTTTAAGAATATTCCTTTTCAAATTATTACTCAATCCCATGATAATATGCCAGTCAACAACATTGCAATTGCATACAATTTCTGATAAAATTGCTTTATATTTTGTTTTTCAAAGGATTTGGAGGAATTGAATTATGGCAATCACAAGAGAACAGGCTTTAGAACTGCTCATGAAATATAATAAAGAAGCATTCCACATTCAGCATGCCCTCACAGTAGAAGGCGTTATGAAGTGGTACGCTCAGGAACTGGGTTATGGTGATGACGTTGACTTCTGGGGACTCTGTGGTCTTCTCCACGATATCGACTTTGAAGTATATCCAGAAGAACACTGCAAAAAGGCACCGGAGCTCTTAGCTGAAATCGATGCTTCAGAAGAACTTGTTCACGCTGTATGCTCACACGCTTACGGCATTTGCAGCGACGTAGAACCTACACATCAGATGGAAAAGGTTATGTTTGCTGCTGACGAACTCACAGGTCTTATCGGCGCTGCTGCACGTATGCGTCCATCAAAGAGCTGCTCTGACATGGAAGTATCAAGCCTTAAAAAGAAGTTCAAGGACAAGAAGTTTGCTGCTGGCTGCTCTAGAGACACTATCAAGCTGGGCGCAGAAAACCTCGGCTGGACTTTAGAAGAACTCATGGAAAAGACTATCCTCGCAATGCGCAGCTGCGAAGAATCAATCGCTGCAGAACTGGAAGCACTCACTGCTTAATCTGCGTCTAGGATTTTCCATCCACGATTTTTACAAAATCAATTCAATTTAAAATTTAATAAAAGGAGTTTAAAACAATGTTCGGTCTCGGAACTATCATAAACACTGCGGCTATTGTTGCCGGAGGCATCCTGGGATTTTTATTCGGGCGTCTGCTCAAAGAACGTCATCAGGATTCTCTGACTATGGCTTGCGGTATCTGTGTTCTGTTTATCGGTATTGCTGGTGCCCTGGAGGGTATGTTCACAGTAGAAGGTACTTCTCTGGTGAGCGGCCAGACTATGATGATTATAGCCAGCCTTGCCATCGGCGCGTTGATTGGTGAAATTATCAACATCGAAAACAAGTTTGAACGTTTTGGCGAATGGCTCAAGATCAAAACCGGCAATGCTAAAGACAAAAATTTTGTAAACGGCTTTGTGACAGCTTCGCTGACAGTATGTATCGGAGCAATGGCTATCGTAGGTTCTATTCAGGACGGTATCCTGGGGGACTACTCAATCCTGACTACAAAGGCCATCCTTGACCTTATCATCATCATGGTTATGACTTGCTCTATGGGCAAAGGCTGTATCTTCTCAGCTATTCCTGTATTTGCGTTCCAGGGTTCCATTACGGTTCTGGCTCGCCTTATCAAGCCACTGATGACTGATGCTGCTCTCGCAAATCTTTCCCTGGTTGGATCTATCCTGATTTTCTGCGTAGGTCTCAATCTGGTTTGGGGCAAGAGAGTGCGTGTAGCAAATCTGCTTCCGTCTATCGTGATTGCGGTAGCGATCGCATTTATCCCGGGTATTTAATATGAACAACACTAACAAATCAAAGCTGGCCATCATATCGGCTATGACGATATTTGGCACCATCGGCATTTTCAGAAAATTTATTCCACTGCCATCAAGCTTTATCGCTATGGCCCGTGGCTATATGGGTGCATTATTCCTCATCGCAGTAGTGCTCCTTAAAAAGGAAAAGATTAACTGGGAGTCTATCAAGAAAAATCTCCTTAAGCTTATCATTTCCGGCGGTCTCATCGGCTTCAACTGGATTCTGCTTTTCGAATCATATCAGTACACCACAGTCGCTACCGCAACTCTCTGTTACTACATGGCACCTATCTTTGTAATCTTGGTATCGCCTTTCTTCTTCAAGGAAAAGCTTACCGCTAAAAAGGCAATCTGCGTTGCAGTGGCCCTCTTTGGTATGGTGCTTGTATCAGGTATCCTGGATGCAGGATTCAGCGGAATGAGCGAAATGAAAGGTATCATCTTTGGTCTCGGCGCTGCTGTTCTCTATGCCAGCGTTGTTGTCATCAACAAGCACATCAAGAACATCTCAGCTTACGATAAGACGATCCTCCAGCTTGCTTCTGCTGCCATCGTAGTTTCACCTTACGTTTTCCTCACAGAAGATGTTGGGGCTATGACTTTCGAACCACTGGCAGTTATCATGCTTGCCATCTTAGGTATCGTTCACACAGGTATCGCATACTTCCTCTACTTTGGCAGTATGGATGACCTCCCTGCTCAGACAGTTGCCCTCTTCAGCTACATAGATCCTGTAGTTGCAATCCTTCTCTCAGCATTTGTGCTCCGCGAAGGTTTCACAATAGCAGGCATCATCGGCGCTGTTTTAGTTCTCGGCTCAACGCTCATCAGCGAAATGCCAGACAGAAAGAAAATTTCAAGCTAACGACCGCTGTGCGGTCAACGATATACTCATTTCGTTCGCATCGTTGGCGCATGTGCACTGCGCGCCGTATCACAGATACGGGCAGAGCATCATGCGGACGCGAAACAAAGACACAAAAAAGCCAGAGTGCATCAGCACCCTGGCTTTTATAATTCCAAGTATAATTTTTATCTGCGATTTTCATTTAATATGTAGCGCTTGATTTACTCTGCACATGCTTCTACAAAAGCTTTCATGATGAGCTGATTTTCAGGACTCACCTGATATGCAAACTCAGGATGCCACTGACCCGCCCATACAACCTTTTTGCCCGGCATGTAGATTGCCTCAACGATGCCGTCTGGTGCAACCGCCATAGACTCAAACTCCGGCGAAAGTACATCGATAGCCTGATGGTGGAGGCTGTTTACACCGAGAGTTTCGCAGTCGATAAGCTTGTGAAGTGGCGAACCTTCAACGATGCTAACCTCATGTCTAGGCACATCGTAAGGTGGTTTCATGCGATGAGGCGTATCCGAAGGATTCTGAGTCGAAATATCCTGATAGAGAGTTCCGCCATAAACTGCATTCATCAGCTGAAGTCCGCGGCAGATGCCCATAACAGGCTTGTCCATTTCTACTGCATTTTTCAGCACGTAGATATCCATGGTATCTCTCAAGTCTGAAACAATTTCGCATAACTCGCTGCGCTCTGCACCGTAAATCTCCGGCGCGATATCGTGACCGCCAGTCATCATAAATCCGTCGCAGCTTTCCAGAAAATAATCAAGCATCTCAGTCTCTTCTGTCAGAGGCAGCATCAGCGGTATAGCACCGTACATCTCGATTGCCTTCATATATCCCGGAAGCATCCAGTAACTTTCTTTATCATCATCCCACAGAGGCATAACCCCTATGACAGGTCTGTCTTTAAACATTGTCGTACTCCAAATTTTATCTGTAACTCGATTTCTTACTTGCGATAATCTGCACTATTTGCGATCCGCTCTTACTTTACTGCCTGGTAAACCGCCTCGGCGATAGCCGCTGCACCTTCGTTGTTTGGATGAACGCCATCCTTTGCCACCCATTCGGGATGCTCAGCCGTCACAGCATAAATGTCCACCAGTCCGTAGCCTCTCTCAGCCGCAACACTCTTTACGACATCTCCGATGACAGGAATAACATCAACCTGAACATCAAAACCTGTAACGCCAGCCTTTGCATCCGCAGCAGATAAGCCCTCAATCATAACTGAACGAGAAGGTGTGCAGAGATAAACCTGAGGCTTTTTTTCGCCTTCTATATAGCTGTCCAACAGCCCGCAGAGCTCGGTTTTAAAAGCATCTGCATCTTTCCAGTTGAATGTGTTTGCGTCATTTGTACCCATCATAAACACCAGAATATCTGCATCAAACTCACGACTTGCAGTATATTTTGAAGTTTTGATATATGGTTCGTCGCCAAATGACTGAACGGTAGTTCCGTTTACACCGAAATTGCCAACCTCGTATCCTTCACCTAACTTCTGCTGAAGAAGTGCAGGATAACAATTGCTGGCTCTCGATGAAACTCCGTATCCAAATGTGATGCTGTCACCAACGCAAGCTATTTTCACTTTGTTTTCTCCTTTTAAATCTGCATTTTTCGTATTTTCAATCTCGATCTGCGGAGCCGAACCTGCATTACCAGCTGGTTGTCCACTACTCATAACAGTAGCCATAACCCCCACTATCAGCAGTATAATCACCGCCACGATAATAATCTTTTTATTTTTACTCATGATGATAGTATAACAATTTTGCTTTGCATTAACAATTTTAGTTTTCATGTACAACTTTTAATACAATTGTGGCATTTGCAACTTTTTAATTGTTTTTTCTGTAGATAATGATTTATAATAACGTTTGTTATTTTTATTCTTTTTATTAAACAATTAAATAAATCGAAAGGAGAGAAAAATGATCTCATTACTTTTATCATTTGCTGTCCTGATTGTAGGTTACGTATTCTACGGCAAGCTCGTAGATAAAGTTTTTGCACCAGATGACAGAGAAACTCCAGCTATCGCTATCAACGACGGTGTTGACTGCGTTCCTATGAAGCCATGGAAAGCATTCCTTGTTCAGCTCCTGAACATCGCAGGTACAGGTCCTATCTTTGGTG
>JAFYUX010000081.1 GCA_017549385.1 Bacillota bacterium | reverse complement strand
ATACAATCAAAGGCGTATTGGTAGAAGGAGTATTGATTATGAAATTTGAAGGAACAGGAAATATCGAATTTAACGAATTGTACAGAGACCTTAGTATGAGGTATACTGCGGCGATTAAAGAAATTAGCACTAAGCTTGAAGTCTTGGATATTGAGTATAGGCTGAAGCACGACTATAACCCGATTCACCATATGCAGACCAGACTAAAATCACTAGGCAGTATAATGGAAAAGATAAGTCGAAAAGGCTGGCCGATGGAAGTCACTTCGATTTATAAGATAACTGACTTTGCGGGTGTGCGTGTGGTTTGTAATTACACAGACGATATTTATGCGGTAGAAAGCAGTTTGTTAAGACAAGATGATATAAAATTAATAAGAAGGACAGACTATATAAAGGAGCCGAAAGAAAGCGGATACAGAAGTTTGCATTTGGTTGTTGAGGTACCTATTTTCTTATCTGACAGAACATACAATATGCCGGTAGAAATTCAGATACGTACCATTGCTATGGATACATGGGCAAGTTTGGAGCATGAGCTTAAATACAAGAAAAAAGAAGCAATGCCGGAATATATCGCAGAAGAACTGAAAAGATGTGCCAGATCAATGGCTGAAATTGATGCGACTATGCAGCGTATACATAAAATGTATTAAAGGAGATAAATTAATGAGAAAGAAACTGTTGGTTTTAGCGATATGTACATTCGTTTTGATGGGGCTGGCCGGATGCGGGTCTTCTGTTTCGTATGAGAAGTATGATTTAAACGAATACATCAAAGTGGGAAAATACAAAGGCCTTACAGCAGAAGCTTATACTGTGAAGGTTACAGAAGCTGATGTTGAAGCAAGAATACAAGAAGACCTGGAAGGTGCTACAGCATCTGTAGAAGTAGCTAAGGGTGATTCTGTAAACGACGGAGATACTGTAAATATTGACTATGTTGGTAAGAAAGATGGCAAGGCTTTTGATGGAGGTTCTGCCGAAGGTTACGACATTGAAATTGGAAGCGGATCTTTCATTGACGGATTTGAAGATGGTCTTGTAGGCGCGAAAATCGGAGATAAGGTTAAGCTTAACCTGACTTTCCCTGAAGATTATCAAAGCGCAGAGCTGGCAGGACAGGATGTCGTATTTAATGTAAAAATCAATTCAGCAGTAAGAAATGTTGTGCCTGAATATAATTTGGACTTTGTAAAGAATAATACTGAGTATAAGTCTTTGAAAGCATATGAAGATGCTGTTGAAAAGCAGATTTACAATGAAAAAGAATCTGAAGCTATAAGCAACCAGCAGAACGAAGTTTGGTCAAAAGTTCTGGACAATACAGAAGTAATCAAATATCCTGAAGAAATCGTTAAACATTATATGAACTTCAATAGCAAGCAAATTGACGAGATGGCTGAAAGCTATGGCATTACAAGAGCAGAAATGCTTAGCAGCTATGATTTTGGTAACGAAGAAGAATTTGCGGCTGTTAATGAAGATAGCAGCAGACTCAGAGTAAAGCAGGAAATGGTAATCGAATATATCGCCGATAAAGAAGGTCTTGACTATACTGACGAAGAAGCTGACCAGCTGGTGGCTGAGTTCGAAGCCATGGGATATGACGCGGCTACAATTGAGAGTCAGACAGGCAGAAAAGTGGACGATTATGCGAGAATGGAGCTTCTGTATCAGAAAGTTCTTCAGTTCTTGGTAGATAATGCGAAGATTAAATAGTTGATGAATACCAAGACAAAATAGCATTAAAATTTAAAATTTGTAGGTTACAAACAAAAAATAGAAAATAATTTGTTGCATTGAACTGTAAGGTGTGATACTATCATCTCGTTAGTTATCATTCAAGCCTTACAGTTTTTTGTTTAAGGCAAGAAGAAACTATGATTCTCTGGAGAGTCTCATTAAGAGCGCCGAAGGTGTACGCATCATTAGTTGTGCAAATAGAACTTCTGATGTAATCTCTCAGGCAAAAGGACAGAGCAGATAGTTTATATTATTTGCATTATAGTCCTCTCCGGAAGTCGAACAATAAGTGTCGGCTTTTTTTATTACAATCAGCACCGAATATACAAGTTTCGGGGCATTTTTTCAGGAGAAGGAGAAAAAACAAATGAACACATTCACAGACATCCTCGTAAAGATTGATGATTTCGTATGGGGAGTGCCATTGATCGTTCTGATCATGGGAACAGGTATCTACTTAACTATCAGACTGGGCGTGCTGCAGTTCAGACATCTGCCAAGAGCTCTTAAGTACATGGTTAAGAATGAAGAAGACGGTATCGGCGAAGTATCAAGCTTCGGTGCCCTTTGCACAGCAATGGCTGCTACAGTAGGTACAGGTAATATCGTCGGTGTTGCTACAGCAGTTATCGCAGGTGGTCCGGGAGCGCTTTTCTGGATGGTACTGGCAGCTTGCTTCGGTATGGCTACAAAGTATGCCGAAGGTTTACTGGCTGTTAAGTACAGAGTAGAAAAAGAAGGCGGAAGATTCTTGGGCGGACCTTTCTACTATATTGAAAACGGTATGGGCAAAGGCTGGAAATGGCTTGCTAAGGTTTTCGCAATCTTCGCATGCGGAGCCGGACTCTTAGGTATCGGTACTATCACTCAGGTTAATGGTATCGCATCAGCTACTAAGAACTTCTTTGACCCTAACAACGAACATACTGTACATATTTTTGGTGCGGATTACTCATGGGCTATCGTAATCACAGCTATTGTAGTTGCAGTTGTTACTGCACTGGTAGTAATCGGTGGTATCCAGAGAATTGCAAGCGTAACAACAATCATCGTTCCGTTCATGGCTATTGCTTACGTTGCTATTTGTGTAGTAATTCTTATTTACAACTTCGATAAGATTGGTTGGGCTATTACTGAAATCTTTGCAGGAGCATT
>JAFYUX010000080.1 GCA_017549385.1 Bacillota bacterium | reverse complement strand
GGCGAACTCATCGGTGCAATGACAGTCAAGGAAGAAGACGAAGTGATGCTCATCAACTCTGACGGCATCATTATCAGAATAAAGGCCAGCGATGTATCACGTCTCGGAAGAGCTACTCAGGGTGTAAAAATCATGAAGGTAGGCGAAGAAACAAATATTATTGCAATGGCAAAGGCAGTTACCGAAGAACCATCAAAAGTAACAGCAACTAAGAGCGATGACTCCGTCAACGACGAAGAACAGACTACACTTGACGTTTAACTGAAATGTGGCGGGGTATTAGAATAATGATCTTTGAATTTTGCAAACTAAAGTAAGATATTTTGAGATCTCGAGATTTTTAATATCCTGCCTCAGTAGAAAAGGAGTGACAGTTAATGGCAGATCTGTTGAGATTTACGGTACCCTGCAAACCACAATATGTAGGAGTCGTAAGAATGGCGGTGTCTTCAGCCGCAAATACCGCCGGCTTTGATATCGAAGATATCGAAGACATTAAGGTCGCAGTGTCAGAAGTATGCCATCAGATATTCTGCACAGGAAAAGGAGTAATCAGCTACAATTTTTCATGCGAACTTGGCGAAGAAGGTATTTATATTTCTATCGATGATACGGGAAACAATCATGACTTAAGCATTATGGAATCATGCGGTTGTCTGCCATGCAGAGTAAGAGCGGGTGAACTTTTTGATCCAATGACAAGTTTCCATATGCTTAAAGTACTGATGGACGAAGTTGACGTGTTCTCAGATAGAAATGAGGGCCTGCTTATTAAGATGTTTAAACATTTATAAAGTTTAGATTTAAAAGGGGATTCTAGTATGGCAAATTCTGTTGAAGCAGACAGAGAACTTTTCGAGAGATACAGACAATCGGGAAGCATCGAAGACAGAAACAGAATAGTGGAAAGATATCTTTATATCGTAAACATACTGATAAAGAGATATCTCAATAAGGGAGTGGAATACGACGATTTATACCAGGTCGGATCCATGGCCCTTGTTCTTGCTGCGGAAAGATACAGTCCAGATAGGGGAGTGGACTTTTCTGCTTTCGCAACGCCTACTATACTGGGAGAAATAAAGAGATATTTTAGGGATAAAGGCTGGGCTATGAAGGTGCCCAGAAGGATAAAGGATCTTTCTGTAAAGATTCCAAAGGTACAGCAGGAGCTGGAAAATGAACTCCAGAGAACTCCAAAAGTCGGTGAAATCGCAGAACGACTTGGTGTATCAGAAGATCTTGTACTGGAAGCAATGGAATCAGGAAAAGCATATACTGCTTATTCACTTCAGCAGACGTTAAATGACGATGATGATGGTGAATCATATATCGAAAGATATACAGGCGAAGAGGATTCCGCTTTCGGCACACTGGAAAATGCTGATTTTCTTGAAAGAACTATGCAGAGTTTTTCTCCTGAAGAAAAGAAATTCTGCAATATGAGATTTATTGAGGGAAAAACACAACAGCAGATAGCTGAGGAGCTAGGTGTTTCTCAGATGACAGTTTCTCGTATTGAGAAAAAAATAAAAGCAAAATTCAAGGAGGAATATAACAAATGAGCAGAGTATTTTCAGGCATTCAGCCAACAGGAAATATACATATCGGCAACTACCTTGGTGCACTCAAGCAGTTCGTCGATCTTCAGGATGAACACGACTGCATCTACTGCATCGTAGACCATCACGCAATCACAGTACCAAAATCAGCAGAGGAACTCAGCGAAAGCATCATGAATGTTGCTGCGCTTTACCTCGCAGTAGGTATTGACCCTAAAAAGTCTATCGTTTTCGTTCAGTCTGACGTTCCAGCTCACGCAGAACTCGGCTGGATCCTCACTTGCAGTTCTACTACTGGTGAACTTTCTCGTATGACTCAGTTCAAGCAGAAGAGCAAGGAAAGAGAATCAGTTCCTACAGGTCTCTTTACTTACCCTGCACTTATGGCTGCTGATATTCTTCTTTACGACACAGGTATCGTACCTGTTGGTGATGACCAGAAGCAGCACATCGAACTCACTCGTGACCTTGCACTCAGAGTAAACGGTAAGTACGGCGAAGATACATTTATCGTTCCAGAAGGTCGTTACATGAAGAGCGGCGCAAGAGTAATGAGCTTAGTTGATCCTACAAGCAAGATGAGCAAGAGTGACGAAAACGAATTCAGCCGTATCTCACTCATGGATACACCTGCTAAGATCAAGAAAGCAATCATGCGTGCAACTACTGACTCTGATGGTATCATCAAATATGATATTGAAAACAAGCCTGGTATCAGTAACCTTCTTTCTATCTACAGCGCATTCACAGGCAAGACTGTAGAAGCTCTCGAACAGCAGTACGATGGCGCTGGTTACGGCACATTAAAGAAGGATCTCGTAGAAGTTGTTGTAGAATCTCTCGCACCAATTCAGGAAAAGTACAACGAAATCCGTCACTCAGAAGAATTAGTAAAGATTCTCAAGGATGGTGCAGAAAGAGCTGATGCAATTGCTCAGGAAACAATGAAGAGAGTAAAGAAAAACTTCGGTTTAGGTATCAGATTATAATATTCAAAATTTATAAAAAAATTTCCCCGCTCCGCGGGGATTTTTTTATTTTTAAACTGTCAAAACAATAATCGGAGATTTTTTAAAAATTTCCCCGCTCCGCGAGGATTTTTTATTTTTCTGTTCTAAAGGTTGTCCCACCTTCATATATAGCAAGTACAAGTTATGAAGGGAGGTTGAGGATGAGAGAAAAATTTACTCGGCTCGTGAAACTAATAATTTCAGTAATTTTCCGGGGAAATAGTACATACCGACTGGCCATGGTAAGGACAATGGATTATGCGGATAAAGATACTGTAGAAAATTCTATGGTGGACAAGCATCTATCCAAGAGACAGACAAGTGGAATAGTGGAAAAAGTAAGAGAAAGCCAGGATAAAGAACCTGCAACGGTGCGAGGTCCTGATAAAAAAACAGACTGCAGAAAATCTGCAGCCTGTGAAATGCTGATATGAATTATAAGGATCTGATGTATTTTACTACACTGGTGCCCGCCAGGGCTCCTTCGTAGACAGCTTTTGAGATCTGAAGCATTCCGCCTGTGCAGTCACCTGCTGCATAGAATCCCGGGATAAATGTGGACATGTCTTCGTTGAGAATGAGCTTTCCGTCAGGACCTGCAACTCCAAGCTTTCTGGCTAAATCAGCACTTGAGGCAGTACCGACTGCTACAAATACACCATCTACCGGGAGGGCTTTGCCCTCAGTAAATAAAATAGAGTCAACTACAGGCTGGCCTGCTATTTCAGTAATTTTTCTGGTGTCAATTTTGAGCTTTGAAGAATGGCCTGAATCACTGCTATCTGATAAACCGGCAATCATATCTACAGCATCGGCATCGAGATCTCTGCCGTCGGTGAGAATGATAACCTGACCGGATGTTGGAAGCAGATGTAAGGCTTCGCTGACAGCATAACGGCCCGCTCCGATGACAGCTGTCGTAAGTCCGCGGTAAAAGAAAGCATCACATACCGCACAGTAGCTCACGCCCATGCCTTCGTGTTCTTTAAGGCCTTTTATAGGGGGAGCTTTTCGGCTTGTACCTGCCGCAAGGATTACGGCTTTTGCCTGGTGAACGCCTTTGTCTGTAGTGATAGTAAAGGTATCGTTATATGAAATTTTGAAAACTTCTTCGTCAAGAATCTGAACCCCAAGACGTCGGGCGCCCTCAATGCCGTTGTTAAACAGGTCAGGGCCGCTGATTGATTCGGCGAAACCGTAATAGTTTTCGATTTCTTTTGCTTTTCCCAGCGCGCCGGCATCTTTGCCTGTAACCACAGTGGTCAGGCCGGCGCGTATTGTGTAAAGGGAAGCCGAGATTCCGGCAGGACCTTTACCTACTATAAAAACATCATGCATCGTTTTGTCCTTTTTTAAGAAGATTATAAAGAGTCTGATCCGCGTGGAAATCATTAATCAGGGCCTCGGCTTCTTCTAAAGAATGCTGACGTTTCTTTGCAGAAACATTTGTCCTGATGGCTCTGATAAGAAGGTTTTTAGGAGTGTGAGCAAGATCTACAAACTCCATAACCTGAGTTTTGTAACCTTCGTGCTCAAGAAGTGAAGCACGAATGGCGTCTGTGGCCAGTGCTGCGAAGCGCTCTTTAATAATTCCGTATTTTGTGAGAGCTGAAAGATCCTCGTTTTCTATCTGAGCATTGAGCTCATGCTGACAGCATGGAACTGACAGGATAATGCGGCTCTTCCATGAGATAGCATTGTAAAGTGCGTAGTCTGTAGCCGTGTCGCAGGCATGAAGAGTAATAACCAT
>JAFYUX010000079.1 GCA_017549385.1 Bacillota bacterium | reverse complement strand
TTCTCAACGCTTACTTCATCAGAGGTAAAGAGAGAAACCTTCTCATCGACTGTGGTTTTAACAGACCGGAGTGCCGCGAAGCTCTCTTCTCAGCTCTCGACGAGCTCCATCTTTCAATGGACAACACTGACTTCTTTATCACGCATCTTCACGCTGACCACAGCGGTCAGGTTTTCAGCTTAAAGACTGAAAAAAATATCGCGTACACAAATCCAAAAGAAGCTCACGTTATCAACAGACTCCACGACGATACATACTGGGATCACATCTACGAAGAATTCCGTTCAGAAGGTCTTAAGATGTCTTATGACGAAGCTGTATCTACACATCCAGGTGTTATGTGGAGACCAGACGATGTTATCGACTTTACAGATTTCAATGATGGAGACATTCTCAAGGTTGGCGATTACAATCTCAGAGGTATCCAGACATCAGGCCATTCTCCAGGTCACACTTGTCTCTACGATGATGACAAAAAGATTCTCTTCGCTGGCGATATGATCCTTGGTGATATCACACCAAACCTCTGCTACGAACTCTTCCTTCCAGACCCGCTTACAGATTACGTTGAGTCTCTGGATAAGGTAGAAGCTCTCGAGATTGACACTATCTTTGTAGGTCACAGAAGCATGCTTCAGACTCCATACGACCGTATCAAGTCTCTCAGAGTTCACCACTCAGACAGATGCTTAGAAGCTCTCAATGCTCTCAAAGCAGAAGGTCCTCTTGATTCATGGGAAGCTGCAAAGCACATCTCATGGCGTATCAACGCAAAGAACTGGGACGATTTCCCACCTTCTCAGAAGTGGTTCGCAACAGGCGAAGCTTACGCTCACATGATGTTCATGTACCACAAGGGCTTTATCGACATGAAGTACAGTGATGACGGCGTAAAGATCTTCGAATTCAAAAAAGACTGGAAAGAATGCATTATCAAATAAAATGAAAGCTACAGTACTTATAGACAACAATACAAAAAAAAACCTCATTCCCGAATGGGGTCTTTCAATATTAATCGAATACAACGGCCACAAGATTCTCCTGGATGCCGGCGCTTCCGACAGCTTCGCTGACAACGCTGAAACTCTCGGTATTGATCTGGCTGATGTGGAGTTTGCAGTTTTATCTCATGCTCATTATGATCATGCAAACGGCATGGCTAAGTTCTTTGAGAAAAATCAGACAGCGCCTTTTTATATAGGCAGTGGTTCTGCTGAAAACTGCTATCACAGTTTTGGTCCAGAGGCAAAGTATATCGGTATGCCTCAGGGTATTTTAAAAGACTACCATGAAAGAATCATATTTGCTGAAGAGGTTCACGAAGTGATCCCAGGCGTAAGGCTCATCGGACACAGAAAAGAATTCCTGGCAGAGCAGGGTGTGAATCTCAGCGAAATTGGTAAAAAGGCAGACATGTATGTCTGCGAAGATAATGCTGGTGCGGGTTGTTGCTGTGAATCCTGCGGATGTGGTGAAGCAGAAGCTGTATGGCGTCCGGATTCTTTTGATCATGAGCAGAGTCTTGTGTTTGAAACTGAAAAGGGTTTAGTGATTTTCAACAGCTGTTGCCATGGTGGTGCAGACAATGTTGTTATGGAAGTCGCTGATCTTTATCCTGATCAGAAGATTTATGCTATTATTGGTGGTTTCCATCTTTATGAAACTCCTGATGACGAAGTTGAAGCTTTTGGCAAGCGCCTCGCTGAAACTGGAGTAGAAAAGGTGGTAACTGGTCACTGCACTGGTGATAGAGGTTGTGAAATCCTGGCGGAAGTGCTGGGGGACAGACTGGAACTGCTCTATACAGGTAAAGTGATGGAATTTTAGGCTGAAAAGACTAGGTTTTGTGCCTAAAAACGCACAAAATTAGGCGAAAAGTTTACGGAGTAAACGTGTAAAAAAGAAAATAAATTGCGTTAAATGGTGCGGGAAGGCTTTGTTTTACGGCGAAGTTGCTCTGCACCTTTTGGTTTTAGGGAATATTTTCTTGTGGGGGTTATTCGTTTGAATGGTCAACTGTAATCTGATAGAATTATCGAGTGATTAAAAAAATTTAGGAGAAAAATCGATATGGAAAATTTAATTCAGACAATATCCGATATTAATGGATTTATTAATGGTCTGGTTTGGGGTATTCCTGCTATGGTGTGTATCATCGGTGTAGGTCTCTTCCTCTCTATCAGAACAGGTTTTATCCAGTTTAGAAAGTTCCCTACAGCTATTAAAAATACTGTAGGCAAGATCTTCGCAAAGGAAAAGGCTGGCGACGGCAGTATGACTCCGTTCCAGGCTGTATGTACGGCTCTTGCGGCTACAGTAGGTACAGGTAACATCGCCGGCGTTGCTGGTGCTATCGCTATCGGTGGTCCGGGTGCTGTATTCTGGATGTGGATTTCTGCTCTTCTCGGTATGTGTACAAAGTTCGCCGAAGTAACTCTCGCGGTTCACTTCAGAGAACGTAATGCTCATGGTGATTGGGTAGGCGGTCCTATGTACTACATCAAAAACGGTCTCGGCCCTAAGTGGAAGTGGCTTGCTGTTGTATTTGCTGCTTTTGGTACGATCACAGTATTTGGTACTGGTAACGCAACTCAGGTAAACACTATCACAGCTTCTATCAATACAGCTCTCATGAGCTTTGGTATCATCGATGAAAGCACTATCAAGACAAGCTGTATCATCATCGGTCTTATCATCATGGTTATCGTTGGCTTAGTACTCCTCGGTGGTATCAAGCGTATCGGTAAGGTTACAGAAAAGTTAGTACCTTTCATGGCTCTTCTTTATGTAATTCTCGGTATTGGCGTAATCGTTATCAACTTCAAGAACGTTCCAGTTGTATTTGCAAATATCTTCCACGGTGCGTTCAATCCTTCAGCTGTTACAGGTGGTATCGTAGGTACTATGTTTGTAAGTATGCAGAAGGGTGTATCAAGAGGTATCTTCTCTAACGAAGCTGGTCTTGGTACAGGTTCTATCGCTCACGCTACAGCTGATACAAAGGAACCTGTAGAACAGGGCTTCTTTGGTATCTTCGAAGTATTCGTAGACACTATCATCATCTGTACTCTTACTGCTCTCACTATCCTCTGCAGTGGTACAGCTATCACATTTGGTCAGGCTGCAGGTGCAGAACTCACAATCGCAGGTTTCGTATCTACATACGGTAACTGGGTAACTATCTTTACAGCGGTTGCAATGTGCTGCTTCGCATTCTCTACAATTATCGGTTGGGGTCTCTACGGCGCAAGATGTATCGAGTTCATCTTCTCTGAAAAGGTTATCAAGCCATTCATGATTGCTTACGCTTTCGTATCATTCATTGGCGCGATTATCAATCTCGATCTCATCTGGGCTATCTCAGATACATGCAATGGTCTCATGGC
>JAFYUX010000078.1 GCA_017549385.1 Bacillota bacterium | reverse complement strand
GAAAACTGCAGGTGAATTAATTAAAGACGCAAAAAAGATTGTAATAAAGTTAGGAAGCAACACTATTTCTGACGAAAAGGGCAATGTAAATCGTGAGGTTATGCATGCTATCGTTGCTCAGGTAATGGATCTGATTAACCAGAACAAGAGAGTGGTTATCGTTTCTTCTGGGGCAGCAAGCTGTGGTGTTGCGGCTATCGACAAGTGGCACCGAAAGAGCGACATCAACTACAAGCAGGCTCTTTGTGCTATCGGTCAGGTAGAACTTATGAATGCATATAAGGAACTGTTTGGTGAACATGGCCTTCACGTTGCTCAGCTCCTTCTTACAAAGGGTGACTTTGAGGAACACAATCGTGAACTCAATATCAGAAACGCTCTGTTTACGCTGGTAGACGAAGGCGTAGTGCCTATCGTAAATGAAAACGATACAGTAAGTGTTGACGAAATCAAGATTGGTGACAATGATACTCTCAGTGCTCTCACTGCAAATCTCTGGGCGGCTGATCTGCTCATCCTCATGAGCGACATCGACGGTGTTTATGATAAAGATCCAAAGTCTTATGACGATGCTGTTCTTATTGAATCAGTACACAACGTAGAAGAACTCCGCAGCAATATTAGCACAGAAGGCAAGAGTACTTTTGGTACTGGCGGTATGGTTACAAAACTCAGTGCTGCCGAAATGGTAAACAAATACGGCATTCCTATGGTTCTCACAAACAGCAAAGTGCCTGATATTCTCGGCAAGCTGGCTAGAGGTGAAAAGAAAGCTACCGTATTTTATGCAGACTAGGAGGCACATCTTATGAAATTAGGTGTTATTGGTGTTGGAAATATGGGGGCTGCCATCTTAAGAGGTTATATTGCAGGTGGTGCTTCTCCTTCTGACATATGGATATATCAGCGCAGTGCAGACAAAAAAGCTGCTTTTGCTGCCGAAACAGGAGTAAATCCATGTGATTCTATTGAAGAACTGGCAGATGCATGTGACGCTATCATGGTTGCTGTTAAACCGGCTCAGGTGAGAGAAGTCATGGCTCCTATTAAAGAAAAGCTTGCGGGTAAACTGCTCATCAGCATTGCGGCGGGCCTTACAGTAGAACAGCTGGCAGAAGCAGGCGGCGACAAAGTTGTACGTGTAATGCCAAACACCCCTTCTCAGATAGGCGAAGGTATGTCTGCTCTTTGCAGAAGCGAAAATGTTCCTGATGCAGAGTTTGCAGAAGTTCTCAAGCTCTTCCAGTCAGTAGGCAAAGCTGCAGAGGTGCCAGAATCTCTCTTCGATGCAGTTACAGGTCTTTCTGGCAGCGGCCCTGCTTATGTATATCTCTTTATTGAGGCTCTGGCAGATGGTGGCGTGCTGGCAGGAATGCCTAGATCTATGGCCCTTGAGTTTGCTGCACAGACTGTTTTAGGTGCAGCAAAAATGGTTATGGAAACAGGCGAGCACCCAGGTGCACTCAAAGATAAAGTATGCTCTCCAGGCGGCACAACTATCGAGGCTGTACGCAACCTTGAGGCTGGCGGTTTCCGCAGTACTGTAATGGAAGCAGTAATAGCTTCTGCAGAAAAATCAGAAGAAATGAAAAACAGTTAGATAGAAATAAAAAAGAGGGAGGTTTCCTGAAAACCGTATCGTCAGTGACGAGTTCGATTTTCAGGAAACCTCCCTTTTAAATTATCTGCTTACGAGAAGTTTTTTAATCGCCTGATCAAGGCCTTCTACTGTGAGTTCGTACATAGGGAAGATATCGCGGATCATACCGAGAGTAACGTTTCCGTATACGATATCCCATACTTTCTTTGAAAGCGGGTTAATCCACACAACGTGAGGATACTTTTGCTTTACGCGCTTGAGCCATGTGATGCCAGGTTCCTGGTTGTAAGAAACTCTGTAAGAAGCACCGCCTGTACGGAGAAGTTCTGATGGAGCCATGCAGCCGTCACCAACAATGATAACTCTGTAATCACTGTCAAGATTGCGGAGCACCCAGTTTGTATCGATGCTTGTCTTTTTACGACAGCTTGGGTCGGTAAAGAGTTCCTGATAGAAGCAGTTGTGGAAGTAGTATGCTTTCAGAGACTTAAAGTGGTTTGACTGATGAGCAGCCTGGAAGAGCTGGCTGCAGAGCTGGCTGTATCTTGCCATAGTACCGCCGGAGTCAAAGAGGAGAAGAACTTTCATAGTGTTTTTTCTCGGTCTGTCAAACACCAGCTTGAGGTTACCCGCATTGTTGCAGGTTTCCTGAATTGTCTGATCTATATCCAGTTCGGTCTTTGGACCTTCGTTTTTGCTTGAGAACTGTCTGAGCTTTCTGAAGGCCATCTGGAAGTTTCTAATATCCAGAGTGTTGTCTTCTCTGAAGTCTTTGAAGTTACGTTCGCCTGCGATCTGTACCGCGGAGCGGTGTCTGCTTTCGCCGCCGATTCTGATACCGGCAGGATTGTAGCCGCCGTGGCCAAATGGAGAAGTGCCGCCTGTACCAATCCAGTGATTACCGCCGTGATGTTCTTCTTTCTGTTCCTTAAGACGCTGCTCCAGCATTTCCTGAAGCTTGTCAAAATCGAAACCTTCGCCAAGAAGAGCTTTCATCTTTTCGTCGATAACTTTGCCGTACTGCGCCAGATCTTTGTCCATCCATTCCCAGACTTCTTCTGGAATCTCTTCTGGAGTCTTTACGCCGTGGAAGAATTCGGCAAACGCCATATCGAATTTGTCGTAATCACTTTCAGTTTTTATGAGCACTGCTCTGCAGAGGAAGTAGAAAGAACTGAGGCTTGACTGACCAAGACCCTGTTCAAGCGCATCCATGAGACTCATCCATTCGTTCAGAGAGACTTTCAGCCCGCGTTCTCTTAGCAGGTAGAAAAACTTTATAAACATGATGATATCCCTTTCTTAGAAGCGGTAACCTCTGCGCTTTACGCTGTTGAATGCGTCGATGTCCTGATTTTTCTTGAGGAGTGTGCCGATGAACGGGAAGTCCTTCATGATAACTTCAGGATCAGTGCCGCCGATAGCCATAGCCTGGAGCCAGTCTAAGAGCTCAGATGTGCTTGGCTTTTTCTGGAGGTCGTTGAGAGAACGAATCCAGTAGAATGCTTCCATTGCCTGATCAAGGAGCTTCTGT
>JAFYUX010000077.1 GCA_017549385.1 Bacillota bacterium | reverse complement strand
TGTGACATAGTTACCTTACCATCTGCTGCTGCAACAATGGCTGTACCTGAACCGGCACCGATATCGATACCAGAGTGGAACTTTTTAACGCCGAGAATCGGGTGGATTCTGTAGCCGTAAGGCGATGTAATCTTGCGAGACGCAGGTACCGGCCATGCCATTGCACCACCAGTATACTGAGAGTTTGAGCTTGAGCTTGCCTGACCCTTGTTCTGCTGAGACTGAATCAGAGCAGTAAGTGCGTTTGCTTCTGCGTTGAGCTGGTCAATTTGCTTTTCAAGAGCCTTGTTGTCACTAGCCACCTGATTTTTCAGGGCCTGTACGCTGCTCTTTTCTTTTTCAAGTTCCTGCTGCTTTGCTTCCTGGCTTACTTTCTTTTCTTCCAGCTGTTTTTTAAGAACTTCCATCTGAGCTTTCTGTTCTTCAATTTCAACATACTGCTCCTGGATCTTCTTTAAAATCTTCATGTCATTATCGTAGATCTTCTGGATCATATCGAGGTTTGACAGGAAGTCTGAAATGTTTGATGAACCAAGAAGGATCTCAAGCATACCAGTTTCGCCATTTTTGTACATAACTCTGAGACGCTTGTTGAGAGCTACATTCTGAGAATCAATAGCAGCCTGCGTTTCTACGAGCTTAATCTCAGCTTCTTCGATTTTCTGAATCTTTGTGGCAATGTCAGCTGCTATCTGATTGATTTCGTTTTCGATAGTGTTGATCTTACTGTTAAGAGCACTAATCTGAGAAATCAGGTCTTTTTCTTCTTTTTTGCCTTCGTTGAGTTCTTTCTGGATTGAACTGATCTGATCTTTTACGTTGTTGAGCTTGTTCTGGTTGTTTGCAAAAACAACTGTCGGCATAGCTGTAACGATAAGAACCACGACCAGTAACATCGAAAGCAATTTTAATGGTCTTTTCATATTCTCTGCTCCGTTTTTTACTCGGTTGATTTAACTTTTCCCCTTTTGTTTATGTATCAAGGAATCTTCTCATAGAAATGATACTACCCATCGCACCGATGCTCACACCAAGAGCAAGGAAGATGATCATGAGGTTTACTGACATGCTCATCACAGGATAGAGACCTGCTGAGAAGAGAACCAGAACCTGCTGGCTCAGTCCCTTTGTGAGCAGCAGATAAAGACCTGAAATCAGTGCTGATGAAATCACTGCTGAAAGTACACCGATAATAATACCTTCTGCAAGGAACGGACCTCTGATAAACCAGTTGGTTGCCCCTACATATTTCATAATACTAATCTCACGACCTCTGGCCAGTACTGTAAGTTTTACAGTGTTTGATACTACTACGATAGATACGATGATCAGGAATGCGATGATTACGAGAGCACCGATCTGAATTGTATTTGTGATCTTTAAGATCTTTTCTACTTCTGTTTTGTTATACTTTACGTCTTCGATGCAACTGAACTTGTCAGCATATTTTACAAGCGAATCAGCATCTTCTACTTCATCAAGAGTGATACGAAGAGATCTAGGAAGAGGATTTTCTGAAAGACCCTCCAGGAGATATGCGTTATCGCCCCACCTGCCCTGCATCTCTGTCATGGCATCTTCTTTGCTGAGATATTTTACACCGCTTACGTATGGTTGTCCCTCTATATCAGCCTGCATTGCGCTGATGTCTTCCTGTGTCGCGCTGTCCAGAATGAAAATTTCTACTGTATCAAACTGATCCTTTGCACTTTCAGTGAGAAGGTTTACGTTAACAACCAGGATAAAGAACAGGCCCAGAATCAGAAGCATCGCTGTGATAGAAAACAGTGATGTGAAAGCCATAGATTTGTTACGGCCAATCTGTTTAAATGCCTGTTTTGTTGAGTAAAAGAAGGATCTAATCATTTAGAAATCGCCTCCTTCCTCTGAAACCTGATCTTCTAATTCTCCCGCGTTCTCGAAGAGATCCTCAATCTTAAGTTTCTTTGTATCGTCGGAAGTATGTTTTTCGTTGAATTTTCTCAGAGTTTCCTGATATTTTGACTCGCGTTTTTTGAGGCGACCAGCTAAATCATCAACTTTGAATTCAGGTGTTTCTGGAATTTCGTTTTCCACAGCATCTGATTCAAAAATTTCTGTAACTTCGATTTCAGGCTCTACCTGTCTTTCGACATAAAGGCCTGTCTTGTCGTCTCTTACAATTCTGCCGTCAACCAGCTGAACAACACGCTTGCCCATACGGTCTACAATGTCCTTGGCATGAGTTACCATAACAACTGTAGTACCTCTCTTGTTGATCTGTTCCAGAAGGTTCATAATTTCCCATGACTTTTCCGGGTCCAGGTTACCTGTAGGTTCGTCGGCAATGAGAACCTTTGGGTTGTTTACAATAGCTCTTGCGATAGCTACACGCTGTGCCTCACCACCTGAAAGCTGGCTAGGATAAAGATGTGCCTTGTCGCTGATGCCTACAAGATTTAAGATATGTGGCACCTGAGCTTTGATAAGCTTTTTTTTCTGGTGTACTGCTTCCATGGCGAAAGCTACGTTTTCGTACACAGTCTTTGTTGAAAGAAGTCTGAAGTCCTGGAATACAATGCCGACTTTTCTTCTGTAGTAAGGTACCATGCGGTTTGAAAGGCTGGTAATCTCAAAATCGTCAAAAGTAATCGTGCCTTCGTCTGCTTCTTTTTCTTTGAGAAGGAGCTTTATAAATGTTGACTTGCCGGCACCTGAAGGACCTACAAGGAACACAAATTCGCCGTCTTCTATTGTAATATTTATATCGGATACACCGATATTATCTCCATACATTTTGGAGACATTGCTGAACTTAATCATCAACTCCCCTTTCTCACTTAGCCATGCAACGGGCCCATCCCGCACCAGCATCAGTGAACTTTGTGATTGATTGTACTCGCATACATAGTCTATTATAATACAAGTTGGCTGATATTCAAACTATATCAGTTAAAATAATAACAGAAGAAATTGTTGATTCTGTGAAGAAAGGCACAAAATATGCTTAATAAACACTATATTCGCAGCGAAATAATAAAAATGCGAAACAATCTTAATGAAATCATCATAAGATCATCCGAAGGTCTGGCCCTTCCCCGCATAAAATCCCTTATAAATCATTATGAAAAAATCTATGGTCGCAAACTGACGATCATGTCATATATGTCATATAAAAATGAATTTTCTACACTGCGTATAAATGATCTCATCCGTGATCTCGGTCACACCCTTGTGCTGCCTTTCACTGACGATGACTTCGTCATCACGGCATGCAGATATAATTCAGAAGAAAACATGCGTGTTTCACCATTAGGTATAAAAGAACCTGTGCCGGCTTTATGCGAAACTGTCAGCCCT
>JAFYUX010000076.1 GCA_017549385.1 Bacillota bacterium | reverse complement strand
ACCAGCTTCGCCAATAACATATACAGAACATCCCGGAGCCTGTTCTTTAAGAAAAGCTGCCGTTGCTAACGCACTTGTATAAAAATGTTTTTCAGACACATCAAGCCCCATACGAGCCAGTTTTTGCTGTAATTCGCGTGGTGTATAGCCACTGTTATTAGTTAAGAAAAGAAATTCTTTATTTTCTCTATTAAGCCAGTCGATAAATTCTACAACACCAGGAAGAATCTTGTTGCCGTGATATATTACGCCATCCATATCGCATATAAAACCTTTTTTAGTACTAAAATCAATCATTTTCACAATTCCTTTCCTTTTATATTTATCGTTAAAATGAAATTTTCAGTTTATTCTTCTGCCACAAAAACCATATCGCCTTCGTGATATATATCAATAAAACATGTATAATGTTGGAGATTTGAAATCAGATATCCCGTGTATTTTGTTGTGTTGTATCCATATGTTTCGTCCATGATTGAACAACCAAAAGTTTGAAACTTTTCTATAAAATCCTTCAGAAATAGCTTTTTTCCCGAAAATATTCCTACATTTCCAGCATGGTCCATCAGATAAACATAGCTAAAATCCCACTGCACGCCGTGGAATTCTACAAATCCGTCAACCTGTTTGCACAGCCCGCCAACTTTAATCATCCCAGACCCAAGACGCATAACAATATCATCGCCATTCACTTCAAAAGCGCATACATTCATATCATGCAGACTATATGCAGCGTTTATATTTTCGCGTATGGTTTTCTTCATGTTACCTCCTTGATTGCTGTACATAATTACTCCAAATTGACTAGTTTTTACGTTTTACCATTTTGTTGTCTTATAAATCAGTATTTCTTTTACATTATCTCATAAAAATATTAACATCGTGTTAAATCTAAGTTTATTTCTTGTTATTACCTCATTTAATTTCATTTTAATCTCAAAGCCACACAGGATTTCATACTTGCGATTTTATAATGTGATGCTGAATTTCTCTCAATATACTGCGTTGATCAATAGGAAATCCTCTAGTTTCTTGAGTTATAATTAATTTATCTCCAGGAAAAATGCCGTTTCTTTTATAATATTCTATTTTCTTCAACGCTTTTCCCACATAATCAGGATCATCCATCATTCCCAAATGTTCCCAGTATAGTTCCCTTCGTCTCGATACATCCAGTACTGTAAAATCAGGATATACAATTCCTAATCCATTAAGTTCTAATGGGCATTCATATTTATATGGTATATTTGCCTTTGCAAGTAAATCAGCAATAATAATTTCCGACTTAGATCGTACCCTTTCTCCTCTAGAAGTATATAGTTCGGGAGCATCTTCTCTAAAAGCTTTCCCTTCATATTCTATAGATTCCCATCTTTCCACAAACATTTCATCAGTCTCAATCACTGGTGTGATCATCTTACGTTTTTCTTCGTGTAAATTTTCATAGATATCCACTAAATATTCCTTTTGCCATATGCTTAAAAAATCATCTATACATTTCATTTTACGCTCTACAATTTTCAAAGCTTTCTGATCATAATCTTTCTGCGCAAGTTGTCTTGCAAAGGCTATGTTGTCTTTTGTTATGTATTTTCCAGATTTATCGCCACGCTGGGTTATATGATAATATTGAACTCTGTTACCCGAACAATTAATTCTAAGCCTACCATCAACATCTCGATGTTTCTCAACATCATGCTTGAGTTTTATAATCAGCTCTCCAAGTTCTCGCTTTTTATTAAATAATTCGTGTTCTAAAGTTCCCATGTTCCCTCATAGTTCTAGCATCTTCACTGCGTCTACTTTCAGCGCTTTGCCACTTTTTCGACGCTTCGCACTCTTTCAAATGCATCTTATCTGCGTCTACTTTCAGTGCTTTGCCACTTTTTCGACGCTTTGTGCATCGTCAACTGCATCTTATCTGCGTCTACTTTCAGCACTTTGCTACTTTTTCGACGCTTCGTACATCGTCAACTGCATCTTATCTGCGTCTACTTTCAGCACTTTGCTACTTTTTCGACGCTTCGTACATCGTCAACTGCATCTTAACTGCATCTACTTTCGGCACTTTGCCACTTTTTCAATGCATCACTCTTCTATCAGCTTAATTCTATTCCATATTTTACCATTCTGTCGTTATGTTTACAATATTTACCATGTGAATTTCGTGCGCAAACAAAAAAGACTGATAAAACCGTTCAAATTTCATCAGTCTTTCCCCTTTATCTTAAGATAATCATACAATTTCTCTGCTGAAGTTCTGTTCATGCCATCTACATCAGCAAGTTCCTCCACAGTTGCATTGCGCATATTATCTACACTACCAAACTGAGTCAGCAGAGCCTTTTTACGCTTTGGACCGATGCCTGGAGCATCGTCTAAAACAGACTCTGTCATAGAACGGTTGCGTACACTGTGATGATATTCGATTGCAAATCTGTGAACTTCATCCTGAATGCCGGTCACATATCTGAAGAGCACTGGCATCTGTCTGAGTTCTATTTCCTCTTCGTTTACAATGAGTCCGCGAGTTCGATGCTTGTCGTCCTTTACCATACCGGCAACAATAATCTTTTCGCCCATGGCAGAAAGAACTTCCTGAACAGCATGTACATGTCCGAGGCCTCCGTCCACAAAGATCAGATCCGGGCGCTTTGTAAAACCAGCGTCACCCTTTTGCGCCCTGCGGAACCTTCTATAGATGACTTCCTGCATGCTGCTGTAGTCATCCGGTCCATCCACCGTCTTTATCTTAAACTTTCGATAGTCCTTGCGCACCGGTCTGCCGTTTTCAAACACTACCATTGCTCCAACAGAATCCACCCCGCTTGTATTTGAAATATCATAGGACTCGATTCGCCAGCTGCAACCTGCACCACTCTGGACGGAGGCCCCCACAACATCACCCTGGACCTCTTCACTCTGGACGGAGGCCCCCACAACATCATCCTTGGCCTCTTCACTCTGGACGGAGGCCCCCACAACATCACCCTGGGCCTCTTCACTCTGGGCGGAGGCCTTTTCCGCCTCGCCGGATGGCGTACCAAAGACCTTTTCCAGCTCGGCAGCAATGGCATTTTTGCGTTCCTGTTTTGCAGAAGCTCTGTCGTCCAGAACCTTCATCATTTCCATAACGTCTCTGCGAGCCATTGCCATGAGACCGTGCTTTTCGCCCTTTTGCGGCACGAAAATCTTTACTCTGGCACCACGCATTTCAGATAACCAGTCCGCCAGAATCTTTGCATCTGCCGGCTCCTGCTCTACTGCGATTTCTCGAGGAATCAGCATATCACCTGTGTAGTACTGCTTGATAAAGGACGCGATGATTTCCTCACGTGGCTCGTCGCCGTCAGAATCGATGTGGAATGT
>JAFYUX010000075.1 GCA_017549385.1 Bacillota bacterium | reverse complement strand
GCACCTGCAACTAATGACATTAGAGTTACAGAGATTCTCTTATTAATAATAGGAATACCGTATTCTCTTTCGATCTGTTCGCCTACAGCTACAAGCTTTTCAGCCTTTTTTGTAATCTTATCGTACATTCTCTGTCTAGCGATTTCACCATTTGAGTGAGCACAGTCCAGAAGAGAAATACCCATAGTAATTGTTCTTACGTCTAATTTTTCATTCTCCAGCATATGGAGAGTTTTCATTACATTATCTAAAGTAATCATGTAAAATCCTCTCTTTCTTACTGGTTTTTAGAGTTCGTGCATAGCCTTGAAGATACCTTCGTGCTGAATTCTGATAGAAAGACCAAGTTCCTGACCCTTTTCGTCAAGCTTCTTCTGAATCTGTTCGAATGATACAGGAGCCTTTGAAGTATCAACAAGCATTACCATAGTAAATAAATCTTCCATAATTGTCTGGTTGATATCGAGGATGTTTACATCATATTCGAAAAGAACTGAAGTAACGTGATAAATAATACCGATTTTATCCTTACCAACAACTGTAATTACTGCTTTCATATCTATTCTCCTTTGTTTTCTTCTTTAAGAGATTTTTCCAGATTTCTGTGAGCTGTAGCCATCATGAGCTTGATACGGTTAAGCTGATTTACATCACTTGCACCAGGATCATAGTCGATTGCTACAATGTTTGTAAGTGGATTATGCTTTCTCAAAGGCTTGATCATACCCTTGCCCGTTACATGGTTAGGGAGACATGCGAATGGCTGCAGGCATACGATGTTTGGTACGCCACTGTCGATGAGCTCCGTCATCTCGCCGGCAAGAAGCCAGCCTTCACCACACTGAGTGCCAAGAGAAGTAACAGTTTCAGCTTTTTCTGCAATCTTATCGATATGATGAGGTGCATCAAAGCGCTTACTATTGTTTAACTCACGATTAATAATGTTTCTGTAGAAATAGATAACCTTCATACCAATTCTACCGAACATTTTCATTTTATACGAACCCGCCATCTTTTCATAGTTAAAATCATGATTTTTAAGGTTGTACATAAAGAAATCCAGAAGTTCAGGTACAACAGCTTCGCCGCCTTCATTTTCAATGATGCTAACGATATCGTTGTTTGCATTTGGGTGGTATTTTACGAGGATTTCGCCTACTACACCAACCTTTGGTTTCTTTATATCAAGAAGCTCAATTTCATCAAATTCTTTTACAATTTGCTTAACAATTTTCTTGAATCTTGAAAGGCTTCTGTCTTTTACGTTTGCGCGAGCAATCTCATTCCACTTCTGATAAAGAGCATTTACACTGCCTGGCACCTTTTCGTATGGTCTTGTTGCATTAGTTAATCTCATAAAGAGATCCCCGTACAGACAAGCCAGGAAAACGCTGATTACAAACTTTGGTGTAAATTTCATACCAGGATTGCTTTCTAACCCTACTATATTGATAGAAACAACTGGAATCTGTTCCATTCCAAGTTCTTTAAGTGCTTTTCTAAGAAGCGCAATATAGTTGCTGGCTCTGCAACCGCCGCCAGTCTGAGTCATTACAACAGCTGTTTTATCCAGATCAAACTCGCCTGACTGAAGTGCACTGATAATCTGACCAAGTGAAACTATAGTCGGGTAACATGCATCGTTGTTTATGTACTTAAGACCTACTTCTACAGCATTTTTATCTACTGATGGAAGTACAACAGCCTTGTATCCACCTTCTCTAAAGGCAGTTTCAATAAGATCAAACTGCATTGGAGCCATCTGTGGAACGATGATAGTGTATTCTTCTTTCATCTTTTCCGTAAAGATAACTCTTTCGAAAGGCTTTGACTCATCTTTATGATAAATCTTGTGCTTTTCTCTTTCCTCGATAGCCGCCTTGAGTGATCTGATACGGATACGGGCAGCACCGAGATTTGAACCTTCGTCAATCTTGAGAACAGTATAAAGCTTGTTTTTAGCTGAAAGAATTTCTTCTACCTGATCTGTAGTTACAGCATCAAGACCACAACCAAATGAGTTGAGCTGTATAAGATCCATATCATCTCTTGAACCTGCATAATCAGCAGCTTTGTAGAGTCTAGTATGATACATCCACTGGTCAAGAACTCTGATAGGACGCTTGAGATTACTTCTGTGTGCAACAGAAGATTCTGTAAGTACAGCAAAACCAAATGAAGTGATTACCTGATCGATACCGTGATTGATCTCTGGATCGAGATGATACGGTCTACCTGCCAGAATAATAGCATTCATGCCTGTTTCTTCTATGTGATCGATGATCTCGTCAGCTTTTCTGATAATATCATCTTTAAATTTCTTGTCTTCTGCACGAGCAGCATTCATTGCCTTGATAACCTGGTCTTTCCTTACGCCAAACTTTCCAAATTCTTCGAAAAGTCTTTCGCCAAGACGCTTGTCATCATAGTAAGGAAGGAACGGATGCATAAAATCAACGCCCGCTTCTTCGATCTGATCGTCCATATTGCCTGCGATTACTTCTGGATACATAGCTACAACAGGACAGTTAAAGTGATTGTTTGCACCTGCGTCTTCTATGAGCTCATAGTTAATGCTCGGATAGAAGATGGTCTTTACGCCGCTTTTAATAAGCCACTTGATGTGACCGTGAACCAGCTTTGCAGGGTAACATGCAGTATCAGAAGCAATAGTATCCATACCGCTTTCGTACATTTCTTTTGAAGAAACCGGAGAAAGAACAACTCTGAAGCCCAGTTCTGTCAGGAATGTAAACCAGAATGGATAGTTTTCGTGCATGTTAAGAACTCTAGGGATACCGATCGCTCCGCGAACAGCATCTTTTTCTGCCAGAGGCTCATACTCGAAGAGTTTCTGGTACTTGTATTTAAATAAGTTGTATTCGTCGTTTGTGCTCTTTGATGCACCGGCACCACGCTCACATCTGTTACCTGTGATAAAACGGCTACCGTCACCAAATCTGCTGATAGTGAGCTGGCAGTTATTTTCGCAAAGACCGCATCTTGCGTGAACATTTTTCATAGTAAAGCTGTCCACTGCATCCTTGTCTGCGATACCTGACTTACCGATACCGGCATATCTTTCCATACCGATAAGAGCAGCACCATAAGCACCCATAACACCTGAAATATCAGGTCTAATAACGTCTCTATCAAGGATAAGCTCGATACTTCTGAGGATAGCATCATTGAGGAAAGTACCACCCTGAACGATGATGTGTTCCCCTGCTTCTGACACATCTCTAAGCTTGATAACCTTATAAAGAGCGTTCTTTATAACTGAGTAAGACAGACCGGCAGAAATATCGCCAATAGTAGCGCCTTCTTTCTGAGCCTGCTTTACTTTTGAATTCATAAATACCGTACATCTTGTGCCGAGATCAACCGGAGAATCTGATTTTACGGCTTCTGCAGCAAAATCGATAACGTTCATATTTACAGACTTGGCATATGTTTCGATAAATGAACCACAGCCGGAAGAACATGCTTCATTAAGCATGATATTGTAAATAGCACCATCCTTAATCTTGATGCACTTCATATCCTGACCACCGATGTCCAGAATAAAGTCAACTGCAGGCTGGAATGCCCTCGCTGCACGATAATGAGCAATAGTTTCGATCTCTCCGTGATCAGCACCAAAAGCCGCCTTGATAAGGCCTTCGCCATAACCAGTTGTAACTGTATATGCAATAAAGAGTTCTTCTGGCATGATGCTGTAGAGTTCCTTAAGCATAGTTCTTGATGTTTCTACAGGGTTACCTTCGTTGTTTCTGTAGAATGTATATAAAAGATTGCCTTCGCTGTCAGTAAGAGCAGCTTTTGTAGTAGTAGAACCGGCATCGATACCAAGGAATGCAGGACCTTTTGCCTGGCTTATATCCTTTCTGCCTACTCTGTTCTGCTCATGACGTTCTGTAAACTTTCTATAATCTTCTTCTGTTTCAAATAAAGCAGGAAGATGCTTTGTTTCAGATTCTTCTACCATGTCTGGAGCTTGAATACGCTCTACAAGGGCAGAAACTGCATGTGTAGGATACTTTCCTGACATGAGAGCTGCACCTATAGCAACGTAATACTGAGAATCTGAAGGGAAAATAACATTTTCGTCTTTGAGGCCCAGCGTTTCAATAAAACGCTTTCTGAGTTCTGACATAAATGACAGAGGGCCACCAAGAAACGCAACATTGCCCTTTATAGTACGACCGCATGCCAGGCCGGAAATAGTCTGATTAACTACCGCCTGGAAAATCGAAACTGCAAGGTCTTCCTGAGCTGCACCTTCGTTAATAAGCGGCTGAATATCTGTTTTGGCAAATACACCACATCTTGCAGCAATAGGATAAATAGTCTTGTAGTTTTTTGCAGCTTCGTTGATGCCTTCGGCATCGGTATTTAAAAGAACAGCCATCTGGTCGATAAAGGCACCAGTACCACCGGCACATGTACCATTCATACGCTGTTCTATAGTTCCTTCGTAGAAAGTTATCTTTGCGTCTTCGCCCCCAAGCTCAATAACTACATCTGTTTCAGGAATAAGATGTTCTACTGCTTCTGAGCAAGTAACTACTTCCTGTTCAAAAGTGATGCCCATCTTTGTTGCAAGAGAAAGGCCTCCTGAACCTGTAATTACAACATGTGTGTCCCCATCATACACAGAAGCAAGGTCGTTGAGAAGCTCTCCCACCTTTTCAAAAACGTTAGACATATGTCTTTCGTATCTCTTATAAATAATATTTCCGTCGTCCTCCATAAGAACGAGTTTTACGGTTGTTGATCCAACGTCAATTCCAAGTTTCATCTAATGTCACCTCTGTCTGTCGTTAGCTTTTATCAATATTAATCCCAATTTTAATCTAATAACATTTGCGGTCCCCGGAGGGGTCCCAAATAACTTCATTTTTAACCTAAATACTTCAATCCAGAAAATAGTTTGATGATAAAACTTATTTTCTTCAAGATATAGAATACTGCTAAATTACTTAATTTACAAGAAAAAAATAACCCACAGCAAGAAGCCATGCTGCGGGTTTGTTGTAATTATATTCAGGTATCACACGTTACTTTATACGGTGGATACGCTGACCTCTCTGACCCGATCCGATAACCATTGGTACTTTTTCGTAGATAATAGTAGAGTTATCCAGACCATACCATTTTACCTTTGAGCCAGCTATCTTACGGATAAAGTATTTTATATTTAAAGTCATTTCGTCGAATATTGAAAGTTCTGACTTTGTAGGAACTGATTTGTGAAGAACACAGAACTTAAAGCTACCAACAGATGATTTTTCATAAATGGAATAACACTTATTCTGTAATGGAAGCTCTCCACTCTCCTGCAGATCATGTACAATCTGACGAAGATATACATTAACATGTGGTTTACACTGGAATCCAAGGTTAAGACGAACGCGAAATACACAATCGCTGTCGTATGTTTCTACCTCGTAATTCATAGCCTGCGGATGGTCAAGTAAATGAACACTTACAAACCAGTATGCCTCTGCACGTTTTGGATCTTTATCCAGTATAGAATAAAGAATATCACGATCGATATAATCAATATCCTTACCATTTTCAAGATATACAAGATTGTGAGACATGAGATTGATGTCTTCATCATTGCTCAGCGCCTTTAATGACTCAACATGGTCACGCATTTTTAAATCAGTACTGTATTTTTGCTCCAGCTGAGTACCACGATGCCAGATAATCATAACGAAGAGAATTATCATCGTCAGAATCGCTGAGAAATAACCACCGTGCAGGAATTTTCCAAGGCTAGAGATGAAGAAGACGATTTCGATTAATCCAAAGACCACAAGTACCAGCCACGCAAAAACAGGCTTTTTGCGGAGAGTTTTGAGGTAATCGAAAAGAAGTACTGTTGTCAGCAGCATAGCAATTGTAATAGCAAGACCGTAAGCAGTTTCGATACGATGACCTGAACGGAAAATCAGTACAACAAGGCTGCATCCCACCCACAGAATCGTGTTGACTGAACCGATATAAAGCTGACCCTTAGTATCAGAAGGATAACGAATCTCCAGATGTGGAAGTAAATCTAATGAAATTGCTTCAGATACCAATGTATATGAACCAGTAATCAGAGCCTGAGAAGCAATAATAGCTGCCATAGTACTGAGAATTACTGCTACAGGACGAAGTATACCGGGTAACATCTCAAAGAAAGGATTTAAGTCTGTAATCGTCTGCAGCGCAGAATTATTCATATTGCTGATAATCCATGCACCCTGTCCCAGATAGTTAAGAATAAGACATCCTTTTACAAAAGGCCAGCTGCGGTAGATATTTTCACGTCCAACGTGGCCCATATCAGAATACAATGCCTCTGCACCTGTAGTAGCAAGGAATACACTGCCCAAAATCATAAGTCCAGCCTTATTATAAGGAGAGAAAAGAACCTGAATAGCATAAACCGGGTTAAATGCTTTGATAACTGCTGGATGCTGCATAATCATTGATGCGCCAGTTACCCCCAGGAATGTAAACCAGAGTAACATGCATGGACCAAAAGCCTTACCTATTTTGCTGGTTCCTACTCTCTGTACGGAGAACAGCATGAATATAATAAGTAAAGTAATTATTACTACTTTTGCCTGACCATCACCCAGAAAACGATTCATTGTCTCTATACTGCGTAATCCTTCTACTGCCGTAGTAACAGTAACTGCAGGAGTCAGTACACCATCTGCAAGCAATGCAGCACCACCTACCATCGCAGGGATTATAAGCCATTTTGCATTATTTTTTACGAGTGAAAATAACGCAAAAATGCCACCTTCGCCATGGTTATCGGCCTTTAATGCAATAAGTATAAACTTTACTGTAGTAAGAAGTGTCACCGTCCAGATGACAAGTGAGAGTGATCCGATAATAAAACGCTCATCCACATTACCAATGCCACCGTTTCCAGCAACAATGGATTTCATTACATACAGTGGTGAAGTACCAATATCACCATATACGATACCTATAGTTATCAAAAACATGGCAAATTTGATATTTTTCTTTCCTTGTTTGCCTTCCTGAATATGTTCCATAAGTTAATATGACCTTTCTGCAAAAAATGGTACCAAAAATAAAAAGCCGCTTTTAACAAAAGCAGCACAAAAAATGATACACAAAATATGCTTTGCATGTAAATCAGAGCAATTGTTTCCTTCTTGTGCTGACGAGATTAGCTGTCGGGTTCGGAAAAGAAGGTTTCCTACTGCACTAATGCAGATACACCCCAAAATTTGGTTCTCCCGCTACCATAAACAGTATTAAGCAATTTACACATATAATATCAACTATTACACTGTATTTCAATATACGTATAATAAAAAGGAGCAAGGTACATTTTATACCTTGCTCCAACTGAACTGTTTTTATAAATCCCGGCAATTTATGCCAGATGTAATTTTAATGCTCTACTATTATAAATTTTTAAGCATTTCTTCGTCTTCTGCTGTGATGTCGAATTCGTCGTCAACAACTACTGCCTCTACTACTTCTACTTCGAGATCATCAACGCCAACGTTTTCTTTTTCGATTTCAAGTCTTGCGATTTCTGCGTAATCAGCATCAATAGACTTACAAATACCAGTAATCTTTTCATCAAAAGCATTGCCGCTCTTGTACTGTTCGTAGATGTACTTACCGATAGCTAACTGTGACATACGAATATCTTTTTCTTTTTT
>JAFYUX010000074.1 GCA_017549385.1 Bacillota bacterium | reverse complement strand
GCTAACTGTTGTGATGGCTGTTGTAATTATGATGGCTGCAACAGGGGTGTCAGCTGCAAATCCAGGTGATGTCTCTCGTCTCGGCGGAGCCGTGAACGGTGCAGTGGCTGCTGCAGGGGAACCGCTTTCTGATGCGGGCAGCGGGATTTCTGCCTTATTTGGCGGAATGTTAAATATCAGAAATAATCAGAGAGAAATCAATGATTTAAGGCAGCAGGTGGCTCAGCTTGAAACTGACCTTGCAGAGGCTGTTCTCACTGAGGCTGATTATGTTGAGCTGAGGAAAATTGAGAATAGTCTAGGCTATGTTGACTATGATGACAGTTATACAAAGGTGACTGCAAAGGTTGTAGCTGCCGGCAGCACAGATATTTTTGATACATTTACTATAAATGCCGGAGAAGATTCCGGTATTGAAAAAGATGATCTGGTGGTTGATTATCAGGGAATTGTAGGGAGAGTTTCTGATACTGGAAAAGGATGGAGCAAGGTGACAGGTATAGTTGATCCTTCTGTATCTATTAGTTTTACCACCATGAGAGATCCTTCTGTTGTAGGTGTTATGACTGGCGATGGAAAAGGTGGTCTTTCGGGTTATCTGTTTGACGACGAAAAATCAGTGGAAGATGGCGACATTATTATTACGTCAGGCATGGGGTATTATCCTGGCGGCATAAAAGTTGCCACAGTAGATTCCGTAGAAATAAATCCAAATACAAGATTAAAACTCATTGAGGCAAAACCTTCTGCAGATTTTGATTCTGTGCGTATTGTGACTGTTCTTACATGATTGTCATTTGCATAGTGGCAGAGGGGAGCTGATTTTATGAAGTATGTTAAGGTGTTTATCATATATATCACCTGTTTTCTGATTGAGCATACTTTTCTATCCAGGATGATGCCTGGAGGTGTTTCACCAGATCTGATAATGGTCCTGACCGTTATAATCACACTTTTTTACGGCACTTATGAGGGGATTGTTGCCGGTGTGGTTATTGGGATTTTTCAGGACATATGTTTCAGCCCGGTTCTGGGAATATCAGCATTTATGTATTTTATCATAGGAGCAGGGGTGCTCATGGTGAGAGATACGGTTGCTGATGACAGCAGAATGGTGATGCTTGTACTTACTACAGTAGCGACAGTTATATATTATGGGGGCAGCTGGTGTACCGTCAGGTTTTTACTTGCCGAAAATATCGGACTGTTATATGTACTGGCGCGGATACCATGGGCAATTGTGTTAAACTTCACATCTGCTATGGTGGCATGGCTGTTTTTCAGAGACAGCAGGGAAAAAAAGAGACAAGTGATATAGGGGAAAAGGGGAAAACTATGTGGTCAATATTTAAAGACCGCCGTTTTCAGATTAAATTAGTCTTTTTTGTTTTGATGAGTGTTCTTGTGGTGAGAGTGATGATGCTCACCGTCTTTCAAAATGAAAAGTGGACTGAGGCTTCTGAAAATCTCAGTATAAAAACTGTTTACACTTCTGCGCCGCGAGGCGAAATCCGAGATCGTTACGGCAGACTGCTGGCAGGAAACAAAAGCATTTTTGTCATAAATCTTGTAGCTGCAGAGGTTCAGGAAGAAAATATCAACACTGTTGCACTAAATCTCATAAATCTGCTGGAAAGCAACGGTGATTTATATTATGATGATTTTCCCATAGGCATTGATGCACAGGGAAATTTCTATTATACCTACGAAAAAAAGGTAAACGAATGGCTCGTATCACAGGACCTCTCCGAGGACTTTTCTGCACAAGAAGCCTTTGATGCTTTGCGTGAAAGGGAAGGAATAGACGAGAGTCTGGATGTATATGAAGCTCAGTCGGTTTTACAGAACACTTACAGCGTATATCCACCGATTTCCGTGAAAAAGATGGAATATACGAGTATAATGGAGATGTACACTTTTCTTGAAAATTTTGGTCTTAGTGAAAAAGATGATCAGGGAAAGGTTAAATATGTAGATGCCAGGGAGGCGTTTTACAGGCTCAGGGATATTTACGATATAGACAGTCATCTTTCTGATGAAAATGCCCGTAAGATTCTTCTTGTGCGGAACGCTCTTAAAAATCTTGGATATAAAAGTTATATTCCTGCTGAGATTGCTTCAGGTGTTTCTCAGGAGACTATCATCATGCTTGAGGAAAGGGCAGATGATTTTCCTGGAGTAGAGATTTCACAGGAGTTTATAAGATATTATCCCGAAGGTCAGAGTGCCTGTCATATACTAGGCTACATGGGAAAGATTTCAGAATCCCAGCAGGCAGAGTATCTGGAAAAGGGATATTCGTCCACGGATCTCATTGGAAAAGAGGGCATAGAACGTTATTACGAGTCTGCACTCAGAGGCCGGTCAGGCGAAAAAAATATAGAAGTAAATGCAAAAGGACAGCAGGTTTCCGTCCTCAGTTCTGAAGAGACTCAACCGGGAAAAGACGTGTATCTCACCATAGACCTGGAACTGCAAAAGGTGGCAGAAGACGCCTTGCAACAGGCCCTAAAAGAGATACAGCGTGGTGGAGTTTTCAGGAGCAAATACGGAAATTATGATTATGGTACCGCATATAAAAATGCAAAGGCAGGAGCTGCAGTTGCAGTAGATGTGGACACAGGAGAGGTTTTAGCTCTGGCAAATTATCCAGGGTATGATCCAAATCTGTTTACTACAGGTATCTCATCAGAGGATTGGGCATCTCTACAAGGCGAAAACCCCAGAGATCCTCTTTCGCCGCTGCCTCTTTACAATATCGCGACTATGACATCCATACAGCCAGGTTCAACTTTTAAACCTGTGACTGCTCTTGCAGCACTTGATGCAGGGTGGAATGAGTCGTGGAAACTTTATGATGATGGTGCTGTCAGGTTAGGCAACAAAACTTACGGTTGCTGGATCTGGAACAGCAAAAAAGATCATCACGGATATCTTGATCTGATACATGCTCTGGAAGTTTCCTGCAACTATTTCTTTTATGATTTAGGAGCAGGCAGAGATTTTTATCTGGATAGAAAACTTCCTGTAGATATCAGCATACAAGATGTTTTACAATATGCTTCTGAGCTGGGTCTCGGTTCTAAGACAGGTATAGAACTCACAGAATCAGCAGCAGGTATACCAGTAAAAACAGACAAAGAAAATGCAACATGGAACATAGGAGATGCTTTAAATCTTTCAATTGGTCAGGGAGAAAACGCATATACTCCTGTCCAGATGGCTCGCTATGTTGCAGCTATAGCTAACGGAGGAACACTTTACGACCTTACTCTTACAAAATCGATAGAAGGCATCGATAAAGAAAAGAGTACAGGCACAAAAGTGGAAAACAAAAATCCGGATGCCTTTGAAATCGTCCAGCAGGGTATGAACCTCGTGGCGTCAGGTTCAAGTGGCACATCAAGATCTCTGTTTTCATCATTTCCGTATAAGGTTGGTGCAAAGACAGGTACTGCCCAAAAGTCCGGCAAGATAAATCCGCCAGATGAAGTGGAATATATCAGGACTCATCTCAGCAGAATCGCACCAGGGCTCTCGTTTAAAGAAGTGGAAACCGAAATGAGACGACTTCTTTCCCAGGAGTCTGATGTCTACAAAACAGAAAGTGTGGCCATAAGACGTGCAGTCTTAAACCTGTCAGATGCCACTGTTTCTGATATCGATGCCTACAAGAGCGATTATGACAACTTTTCATGGTTTGTATCATATGCTCCGGCAGACGATCCTCAGATTGCAGTTGCAGTACTCATATTCCAGGGAGGTTCCGGCAGCTATGCAGGTCCAGTAGCAAGAGAAATCATCGGCAGATTTATGGAACTTCAGGAAGGTTATACGACAGGCACAGTCAGCATACAGGAAAGAAATTAAGTCATACCAGGGGAGATTATTTATATGTGTGAAATTACAGCAGTAGTATCAGGAAAGGGCGGATCCGGCAAGACTATGTTCGCATCAAATTTAGCGTGCGTACTTGCTATGGCAGGCAAAAAAGTCCTTCTTATAGACATGAACTCAGGATTCAGAAATCTTGATATCTGTCTCGGCGTAGAAAATCAGGTTATCTTTGATCTTGCAGACGTGGTAAACGGCGTGTGTTCTCTCAACAAGGCACTGATTCCAGACCGCAGATTCGAAGCATTATACCTTTTATCAGCTTCACAAAATTACAACAAGGCAAAGATCAAGGCCCCACATATGAAAAAAATCTGCGATATCCTGGCAGAAAAGTTCGAATACATCATAATCGACACACCAGCCGGTATCGACGAATCCTGGCAGGCTTCGATTGCTGCCGCAAACAGAGCTGTAATCCTTCTCACTCAGGAGTTTTCTGCAGTTAGATGCAGTGATACTATTGATTCAAAGCTCCGCGAAAACGGTATTACAAAGCGCTATGCGGTAGTAAACAAAGTTCGCAGCGAGTACTCCGTAAGCGGTTTCTTCCCGGGTCTTGCAGAAATTTCCGAATCTCTCAGAATTCCACTGGCAGGTATTATCCAGGAAGATATAAATATCCACATCGCTACAAACAACGGTGTTCCTGTAGTATGCAAAGCTGACTCATATATCTGCAAAAACTTTGAAAAGATGTGCAGCAGAATTTTCGAATAGATAAAAAAGCTGATGCCGGAGGCATCGGGATATATAATTTAATCAAGAGAAAATAGAAACAGGTGCTGTTAAAGCACCTGTTATTTTTTTAGAAATTTATGATTTTGCTGCGGGCACCTATTGAAATTATGATTCCCAGGGCAATCATATTAGCCAGTACAGAAGTACCGCCGTAGCTGATGAATGGAAGTGTTATACCGGTGACAGGCATTATGCCCACAGTCATACCGATATTTTCGAAAATCTGAAAGAAAAACATGGCGCCAAGGCCGGTTACAATAAGCTGACCGAAAGTATCCTTGGCGTTTTCAGCGATACGGATAATCCTGTACATAAACACAGTGTAGAGTCCGATAACCGCTGCACCTCCTGCAAAACCAAGCTCTTCGCAGATTACTGAAAAGATGAAATCCGATTTTGCAACAGGCAGAAACTCAAGAGATTTCTGAGTTCCTTTAAAAAGACCTTTTCCAAAGAATCCGCCGGATCCTACAGCTACTTTTGAGTTCCATACCTGGTAATTTCCAGGAAGGCTCTTGTCGCCGGGATGAAGAAAAGCGATGATACGCTCTTTCTGATGGTCCTTTAACAGAAAATAAACTAGTGGTGTGCATGCTGCGGTGACAGAAGCACATGTCGCATAGAGTTTTAAATCAGCTCCTGCAACATAGATCATTACGATCATCATAAATATAACTACCAGTGCGTTTCCCAGATCTTCTTTGAGTATGAGTACGACAACAGGTGCGGCATACAGTACCGCTATCACTAGTCCTCTGAAGGTCTGCAGCTTGTCCTTTCTCATGGAGAGAAAATGAGCATAACTTACAGCAAAGAGTATTTTGGAAAATTCGCAGGGCTGAAAAGTGGTAAATCCTAAATCTATCCATGCCCGGGAACCGTATAGCTCTACTCCCAGCGGAGTATAAACCATCAGCATCAGCCCCAGTGAACCCAGATACAACAGG
>JAFYUX010000073.1 GCA_017549385.1 Bacillota bacterium | reverse complement strand
TTCGCACTGACCACATTCGATACAAGCGGATGCTTTTCCAAAATGTCCTACCATATTCCAGTAGTAACCTGACTGAGTTGAGAATTGCTTGTTGAGAGCCTGCTTTTCTGCGTTGTAGAGAGCAAAATACTTTGAAATGTTGATGTTTTCAGGACAGCCCTTCATGCAGTAATCACATGCAGTACACTTAATCTTGATAGAATCGTTAAGGATATCAACAACCTTTTTGATGATTTCATTTTCTTCTTCGTTGATAGGCTTGAAATCTGCCATAAATGAAGTATTGTCAGCAAGCTGAGCTGTGTCAGACATACCGCTGAGTACCATCATTACGCCTGGCTGGCTGGCTGCAAAACGTACAGCCCATGAAGCAACAGAAGCATCTGGGGCATAGCCCTTGAGGAGCTTTTCTGCCTCTTCAGGAACAACGGCAAGAGTACCACCCTTTACAGGTTCCATAACGATAACAGGCTTACCGTGCTTCATACATACTTCGTAGCAGAGACGGCCCTGGATATTTGCGTCTTCCCAATCGAGATAATTGATCTGAAGCTGAACAAATTCCATTTCTGGATGCTCAGTAAGAATCTTATCTAAAACTTCTGCATTGTCATGGTAAGAGAAACCGATGCACTTTGCCTTGCCTTCTTCTTTCATCTTCTTTACGAATTCAAAGCTGTTGCATCTTTCGCATCTTTCATAGAGAGATTCTGTAAGGTTGTGGAGGAGATAGTAGTCAAAATACTCTACACCACACTTTTCAAGCTGTTCGTTAAAGATACGTTCATTGTCAGCTTCTGACTTGAGGAAGAAAGATGGAAGCTTGTCAGCAAGCTGGAAGCTTTCTCTCGGATATCTGTCTACCAGAACTTCCTTTGTAACATGTTCACTTACAAACTCATGATACATATATGCCGTATCAAAATATGTGAAACCCTGTTCCATAAAGCTGTCAATCATAGCCTTAACCTGTTCCTTGTCAACCTTTGTAGGGTCATTTGGGTCAAGTCTAGGCATACGCATCAGCCCGAAACCAAGTCTCTTTACATTATCATCTATGCACTTTACGAGTTCAGCCATTATAAACCTCCTGCTAATTTCAATATCTTTTCCATCATCTGTCCCAGCACACCATTGAGTTTTATCTCAATATCTCTGCCTAGAAAAGAAAATTTAATATACACTCCGTCATCGCCGGAATTACTTTCACTTTTATCGCCCGCAAAATTATTTTTATCTGCAGTTGCACTGCCCGAATTGCTACTGGAACCGGCATTTTCCTGCCCTTTGACAGCTCCGCTGACAGCTTCACTACCGGCAGCACCTTCCGTCGTATTTTCCGGACTCTCTAAATCTATAGTATACTTTACTGCCGCTCCAACATCAAGCATTGCACCTGTGGCAACACTGCCAGTCAGACTGTTTAGCAGCCTTGCAGTATTGAGTATGACATCTTTGACTTCAATTACAGTCATATCCTCTGAAGCTGTATATACCAGTGCTGCCGCTGCAGTCACCATCGGCGCCGCCATAGATGTGCCGGTCATATATACGTATCCGTCTCTAACTGTAGCCCCGGCTATATCAGTACCCGGCGCCGCAATATGTACAGACTTTGCACCATAATCTGATGATGTATGGAGTCTGCCATCTGCAGCAAGATTTGCAACTGTTATCACATTTCCAAAGTTATATGCTGCAGGGTAATTTGCATGATTGTCCAGATTTTTGCCTTTAATATTTGCACCTGTACTGTTGCCCGCTGCAGCTACAAACAGCATTTTTGAGCCAAGTATAGTTTTCTTTAAAATAAAGTCGTCTTCTTCGCCACCAACGCTTAAATTGCAGATTGTTGCACCATTATCCTCAGCATACTCTATAGCCTGCACTATAGCTTCCGTAGTCCCGTGTCCCTGAGGCCCGCCTAAAGCTTTTACAGACATTATCTGTATATTGTCATAATGTGCTATGCCGGCAATACCAGCCTTATTGTTTGTCTGAGACGCTATTACACTGGCACAATGAGTACCGTGATCATCTTCATCTGTGGAAGTATTGCAGATTATATTGTTATTGGCATAGAAGTTCCAACCCCAACGATCATCTCTATATCCATTTTTATCATCGTCGATGCCATTGCCATAGATTTCATCTGTATTTTGCCATATGCGACCATTAAGATCAAAGTTCCATCTGTTGACGCCGGTATCTATAACTGCAACTACAACATCTCGTTTTGCCTGATATGTAGCCCAGGCGTCCTCTACGTTAATATCTATACCAGCCACAGCCTGAGTAGGATAAAGGGCACCGGTAAAAGTTCCGTTATTTTTAAGATACCACTGTGCCGACACATATTTATCATCCGACAGCGCTGTTTCTGAGCTATCCTCGTGATAAATAAAGTTTGGCTGATAATACTCTACACTTTCATCAGATTTAAACTCTTCCAGAGCTTTAAAAAGTTCATACTTGTCCTGATACTCATACAGTTTTGTTTCGCCATCTGCATAAAGCACCAGAACCTGATTATTTTCGTATCTGTCTAAATCGTCTATGCACAAAGTTTCTTTTATACTTTGTGGGTTTTCATCCTGAATTCCTCCAGAATTTTCAGCAACTGTCTCCAGTCCCCATATCACCTGGTCTTCTGCAGAAATTTCCACCTGTTCAGTCACTGTATCTGCAGCAAATATCATCATTGGATTCAGTTGTATCAAAAGGCACAGACATAAAATCAGTGCCGTCAGTTTCTTTATCATTTTTATTGTCTGGGCAGTGCTCCGCACTGTCGAGCCCTTTCCTGCGTGGACAGAGTCCTCGCAAATGTTTACTGGTTATATTATAACAGAAAAACCCTAACCGAGGCACAATAGTGTGTCTCGGTCAGGGTTTATGTGTTAAAAGGTGAGAGTGATTC
>JAFYUX010000072.1 GCA_017549385.1 Bacillota bacterium | reverse complement strand
CATGATATTTCTGAGAGCCTGAGGCATGATAACGTAAGTCATTGTCTGCCAGTGGCTCATACCGATAGCCTTTGCGCCTTCTGTCTGACCCTTATCGATAGAGAGGATACCACCTCTTGTAGTTTCTGCCATGTACGCACCTGTGTTGATAGATACGATAAAAAGTGCAGCAAACCACATACCCATATCGAGATTGAACACCTGCATAGCACCGTAGTAGATGAACATAGCCTGTACCATCATTGGTGTGCCTCTGAAGAGTTCGATGTAACCAAATAAAATCTTTTTAACAGTCCAGAGTAAACCCTTTTTAATAGGACCGTCATTCATACCAACTGGAATAGTCATAATTACACCAACAACCAGACCGATAAGAACACCGATAGCTGTTGATATAAGAGCAATCAGAAGAGTTGTGCCTGCGCCACGAAGTAACGAGCCACCATAATTCTGAAGCATAAAAAGAACTACTCCGAAAAACGAATTCGGCAGTGCCATTTAAAAACTCCTTTCAAACAACTCAAGAGGCAGTAAATATATACTGCCTCTCAAATATTTTATACTTTTTTATGAATCTGTATTATGCAGAAAGTGGCTGTACAGCGATAGCCTGCTTCATCATTTCTACGTAATCTTCTTCTGTGAGGTTAGCGAGAACTGAGTTGATCTTTTCTACGAGTTCTGCGTTACCCTTCTGGATAGAGATACCGATATTTACTTCTTCGTCAGATACTTCAAAACCAGTACCGCCAGCGAAGTCAACGATCTTCATATCTGGGTATGCAACTACTGCAGCCATAGCTGTAGGCATGTCTGTGCAAACTAATTCTACCTTGCCAGTGTCAAGAGCTACTAACATGTTAGGAACTGTTTCCATTGGTGGGAGCTTGTCAACGTCAGCGATCTGATCGAGTACATCGTACCAGATTGTGTTGATCTGAGATGTGCAAGTTGCACCAGCGAGATCAGCTACGTTCTGAGCAGCACCGTAAGCACCATCAGCCTTAACGAGACATACTACATCAGCATAGTAGTAAGGTTCTGAGAAGTCTACTGTCTGGAGACGTTCAGCTGTGATAGACTGACCAGCGATAACGCAGTCAAGCTTACCAGACTGAAGAGCTACAGGGAGTGAATCCCAGTCGATTCTCTGGATTTCGAGTTCGTAACCGAGTTCTTCTGCGATGAGCTTAGCCATCATTACGTCATAACCGTAAGCGAAGTCCTTAGTGTCCTTGATAGGAACAGCGCCGTTTGAATCATCAGCCTGTGTCCAGTTGTAAGGAGCGTAACCGCATTCCATACCTACTCTGAGAACGTTAGTGTTGAGAACTGAGTTAGCGTCTGGAGTGAAGCCAGCATCCTTGCCGCCACCACCGCAACCTGTTAATGCTACGATAGCCATTACTAATACGAGAAGTACGGCTAATACTTTCTTTGTGTTTTTCATGATAAATAACCTCTCCATCTTAAACTTTGTATAATACAATTGTTTAAAAACTATAATACTTAAATTATACCGTCGGTTTTATTTTCGTCAACCTAATTCTGCATCTCAAAATGAATTTTTATACATTTTTACGCATAGAACATGCATAAACGACATTTCTTTTGCATAAACGGTTAATTATTTTCTACATTTGCACCAAATCTCTTGATTTTTCTTGTGCTTGTCTTTTCGAATTCTTCGAATCTGATCTTAAACTTTTTGATGCGCTTGTACGAAGACATGCCTTCATTTACTTCATCTACAATCTTCTTAAAGAACTTTTTAAGCTCGTCCTCGGAGAGGTCGCCGGCGGCTGACTTTACTTCGTCCATGTCTGGAACGATGTGAGCCATTACTACCAGGTCTCCATCCTTTCCTTCTGTGCTGCCTACGATAACTTCCTTAATATAAGGGCTCTTCATAAGATAGTACTCAACCTCTTCAGGGAAGATGTTTTTACCGTTCTTTGTAACGATAACGTTTTTCTTACGGCCTGTAATATAGAGGAAACCTTCGTCGTCGATGTAACCGTAGTCACCAGTGTAGAGCCAGCCGTCCTTGAGAACCTTTGCTGTTTCTTCTGGGTTTTCGTAGTAACCAAGCATAACGGAATCACTCTTTGCGATAATTTCGCCGATGCCGTCCTCGTCCTTATCGATGATTTTGAGTTCTGTACCCGGAAGAGCAGGACCGCATGAACCAAAGTTATAGTATCTGTCTCGGTGTACTGCAAGAATAGGAGAACTTTCTGTCATGCCGTAACCCTGGAACATCGTGATACCCATAGCATTGAAGTCCGCCATGATATCAGGATCCAGCGCTGCCGCGCCAACGATAAACTTCTGCATATGGCCGCCGATGGCATTGTGAACATCCTTGAAAAGCTTTCTCATAGACTTGATGTTGAACTTTTCCATCTTTTTAGCAACTGCGATACCCTTCCTGAGCTTTGCAGCCTTGCCAGTCTTTTCTGCCTGCTTCCATACTCTGTTGTGAATCATTTCAAATACGAGAGGTACGCCAAGCATAATAGTAGCTTTTACTTCGCCAAGGTTTTTAACGATATGTTTGAGACCTTCGCAAATCGCAACTGTACCACCCTGATAGAGAACTGTCATGTTGCCTGCCGTAAATTCATATGTATGATGAATCGGCAGAATTGAAAGAACTATATCATCGCGTTCTACGCCAACATACTTTGACATGTTGACAACGTTTGAAACTATATTTTTGTGTGAGAGCATAACGCCCTTTGCAAGACCTGTTGTACCTGACGTAAAGAGGAGTATACCCATAGCATCTGGATCGATAACCGCATCGATAAATGTGTGATTGCCTGACGCCATAAGAGAATAACCCTTTTTAACCAATTCGTGGAAAGAAAGGCGCACTTCGTCGCTTTCGTCGGCATCCATACTGATAATATACTCGAGACCTTCGATATTTTGGAGAACTTCAAGAAGCATCTTTTCCATCTTGCCTGAGTAAATAAGAGCCTTGAGATGGGCTCTCTGAATAAGATTTGCAAGTTCAGCTGCAGGAAGTTCCTTGTCTAAAGGAACGATAACACCTGTGCCGTTTGCAACTGCCAGATGACCTACGATCCACTCGTATCTTGACTCACCTACCACACCGATATTTGAACCCTTGAGTCCGAGGTCGATGAGAGCTGTACCTAAAGCATCAATATCTCTCTTAAGCCTCTTATAACTGAAAGGCTTAAACTTGCCGCCTGGTCTGTCTTTCTGTAAATAAGCCGGAGCATCCCCATAAAGTGCTGCCGAAGAATTAATCAATTCTTTTAAATCGGCAACTGGTCGCACCGGATATAATGCATTTTTATATTTTTTGCTGCCTGCCATTTATAACAACCTCCAAATAATTGTCCCCTAATGATTTCTATGTAATCAACATAATATCCTACCACAAATAACCACTTATTAGCAACGCATTTCAACCATCTACCACAGTAAAGCGTTGAAATTCAGTCATTTTATCCATTTATAACTCCCTTTTCACACATTTTAATCGTCCAGTTAATAACTTATCAATTAAAGCAAAAATCAAAATATAGTAATAAATCTTCTCTCTCTACGATACCTTCGGTATCAAATTGCGCGGCCGGCAGGCCTCTCGCCGAAATATTTTCGTTTTATTGTTATTTTTACCGAAATCAACCTTAATATTATTGAAAAAAACTTGATTTTACGGTATAATTCGATGGTTATGACTAAATAAAGGGTTGTACATTTACAAAATTTGGCAATAATTTTCATTGTTATTATGAAAAGTTTCACATTTTAAAAAGTAGCTGCATTTTGCAGGGTTTCTGCAGGGTTATGTAGCTCAAGTTCTTTTGAAAGGAAGAAGACACATGAGTTTATTTTCTAATCACATGAACAGCATCCATGTGAGTCACCACAAAGGCACAGCTGCCTCTGAGTCTGTTGTGATGCCTGTTCCAGAAAAAGTCTATATCTCTATGTCTCAGCACATCGGCAAGCCATGTACTCCTCTCGTAAAGAAAGGTGACCATGTAAAAGTAGGTCAGCTTATCGGGGACGTGGATGCATTTATCAGCGCACCTATCCATTCTAGTGTGTCTGGTGAAGTAGTTGCTATAGAAGACAACCGTAACGCTATGGGCGGTACTGACACATTTGTGGTTATCGCTACTGATGGTCTCCAGGAACCATTCGAAGGTCTCCAGATTCCAGTTTGCGAAACAAGAGAAGATTTTATTAAGGCTGTAAGAAACAGCGGCGTTGTAGGTCTCGGTGGTGCATCATTCCCTACACACGTTAAGCTGGATCCAAAAAACATCGACGAGATTGATACGCTCATCGTAAACGGTGCGGAATGCGAACCATTTATCACTTCCGACCACAGAAACATGCTGGAGGCTACTGATGATATTGTTAGCGGTATTAAGCTTATCATGCAGTATCTCGAACTCAGCAAGTGCTACATCGGTATCGAAAACAACAAGCCTGATGCTATCGCAAAGATCAAGGCAGCTGTTGCTGACATGCCTGGCGTAGAAGTTACAGAACTTCGCAGCACTTACCCACAGGGTGCAGAAAGAGTACTTATCCACGAAACAGCTGGCAAGACTCTTCATTCAGGCGAACTGCCTGCGTCAGTTGGCTGCATTCTTTCAAACGTTACTACAATCATGGTTATCGGCGAATACTTCAGAACTGGTATGCCTCTCGTAAAGAGAAACCTCACGGTTGCAGGTGATTCTGTTACAAATCCAGGTAACATCATCGCGCCTATCGGTACAAAGTATTACGATCTCATCGAGTTCTGCGGCGGTTACAAGTCAGAACCTAAAAAGATTATCGCTGGTGGTCCTATGATGGGTAGAGCGCAGGCTAACGACGGCGGCGTTGTTGTTAAAAACACAGGTGCTGTACTTTTCTTCGACGAAAAGCAGGCTGCAGCATCAAGATCTACAAACTGCATCAACTGCGGCAGATGCCACAGAGCTTGTCCTGTAGGTCTCATGCCAAAAGAATATGCAAAGGCTTATAAGAAGGGCGACGCACAGCGTCTCAAGGATCTCAAGATCATGGAATGCATGAACTGCGGCAGCTGCTCTTATGTATGTCCTGCAAAATTATCCTTAGCATTTATCAACACTCTCGCAAAAGATATGGTAAAGGGGGCAGGACTGTAAAATGAAAACTTTTAAGAACGGAAATCTTTTTGTTACAGCAAATCCACATATAGTGGATTCAATGAATACAACAAAGATCATGACTCTCGTAGTTATGGCTCTCATCCCTTCAATGATTGCTTCTATCGTAATCTTTGGTCTCAGAGCACTCTTCCTGACTGCGGTATGTGTACTCACATCTGTATTCTTCGAATGGGCTTGGCAGAAGATCATGAAGCAGCCTTCAACTGTAGGCGATATGTCGGCTGTAGTTACAGGTCTGATCTTAGCGTTAAATCTCCCTGTTACACTTCCATTCTGGATGGCAGCAGTTGGTTCATTTATCGCTATCGTAATCGTTAAGCAGTTCTTTGGCGGTCTCGGTCAGAACTTCGCCAACCCTGCTATCACTGCTCGTATCGTTCTCTTTGTATCATTTGCTACTCAGATGACAACATGGGCAAACCCTACACAGCACAAGGTATTTAGCGTATCTGACGCTGTAACAGCAGCTACTCCT
>JAFYUX010000071.1 GCA_017549385.1 Bacillota bacterium | reverse complement strand
GTATCTCTCACTTATATCAAGCCTGCACTTTCTGCAGTTTGTATGGGTGTAGCAGTATGGGGCGGCTACAAGGTGATGTTTAATGTATTAGACAGCAACTCTATTTCTACAGTTATTTCTGTAGGTATCGGCGTAGTTGTTTATGTTGTACTCATGTTTGCTATGGGTGCTATTACGGACGAAGAACTTCTGCTCCTTCCAAAGGGCAGAAAGCTTGCGGCTCTTATGGCTAAATTCCGTAGAAATAAGTAAATTCAATGGTTGCACAGATTTCTTGTTGACAAACATATTGAAACATGGCAGAATTGTCTGCGGTAATAAACCCAAAGGGTATTATTGAGCGTAATTTGTTGATATAGAACGGGTTCGGCGACGGCCCGATTAGGAGGAAAATTATGAATAAGGCAGAATTAATTGCAAAGGTTGCAGAAAAGACAGGCTTCACAAAGAAGGATTCAGAAGTTTTCGTAAACGCTTTCATCGGTAGCGTTGAAGAAGCTCTCGTTGAAGGTGATAAGGTTCAGCTCATCGGCTTTGGTACTTTCGAAACAAGAGAAAGAAAGGCTAGACAGGGCAGAAACCCAAGAAAGCCTGGCGAAACTATCGAAATCGCTGCTTCAACAGCTCCAGTTTTCAAGGCTGGCAAGGCTCTCAAGGACGCTGTAAACAAATAAGACATGCGTATCGACAAGTTCTTAAAAAATTCAAGACTGATCAAGCGCCGCACACTTGCCAAGGACGCCTGCGAGCAGGAACGTGTTATGATTAACGGCAAGGTTGCAAAACCGGGCGCAGACGTAAAGGTTGGAGACGTAATCAACATTGCCTTCGGTAATGGTGAAATTAAAGCAAGAGTAATCCACCTGGCTGAACACTCAAACAAAGAGATTGCGGCTACGATGTACGAGATCATCGACTAGTAAAAAGTAAACAAAAACGCTTTCCTGTGATTGCAGACACGGGAAAGCGTTTTTTTTACAACAAGAAAGGGTTGATATGATATCCCTCAGGTTTTGTCGCTCTTGCGAGCTCCAAGTCACCTGTGTGATATCATATCAACCCTTTTGCTGTTTTTTTAAAATCACGTTTGATTATCTGAAAATATCGAGTTTGCTTAAAGCGTTCTTCCAGACGATATGGATAAGTGCCACGTAAATTGGGATGTTGATTACGGATTTTATAATTCGTGCCGGAAGAAGAACGACAAATGCTTCGCCGTACATGATGCTGAGCCACAGAGTGTCCAGACACAAGTTGAGCAACAGGCATACGATGCAGCACGAGATTATATTTCTGGCCAGAGTGTATTTTTTACCCAGAAACAGACCAAAGACGAGACCTGTCAGAATGGCTGTCAGTGTAAATCCTGGGAAGAATTCTCCTGAAGGGAATATCATCATACCAAGAACATCTCCCACTGCTCCGCAGAGAAGACCCCATACAGGACCAAAAGCTATGCCTGCTATTGCAACCGGCAGGAATCCAAAGCCAATTCTGAGGAAAGTGGTATTGATAGATAAGAATCTGGTGAGTATCACATTTATGGCTACCAGAAGTGCGACAGACACTAAAATGGTAAGTTGTGATTTTTTCTTAGAAGATTTGTTTTTAGTCATAAAAAAATCCTTTCTCTTGCGCAAAAGGGCGCGGCTAAACATACCGCACCAAAGAGAAAGGGAAAACAAACACGAATATATAAATTCGTGCAGTGTACGCTTTTGATATCGAAAATATCGCTCCTTAATGCAGCAGCGGATGCAATAATACATCGTAAGAAATTTTGTGTAAGCGGAGCTTACGCAAAACATAATCTTTTCGTCAGCCAGCAACATCCCATCTGGCCGCACTTCAGGCAAATGCCAACGCGTATTATTTACTCTACAAAAATGATTTTATCATGGGCGGGCTTTTGCGTAAATAAAAAATCCCGATCCTTAAAATCAGGACCGGGATAAAATCATTTTTATTTACGCAACGTCTACAACCTTTTCGCTGCCGGCTTCTTTGTATGTATATACTGTAAAGCCGTTGTATGTGAGCTGGCCGTCTTCGCCGTCGCCCATACAGCTTGGTGCATACTGTGAAGATACTGGTGAGCCGATTGCGCTGATGAGTGAAGATAAGCTCTTGCCGATGTAAGCCTGAGCGTCAGCCTTTGTAGCAACCTTTGGAGTTTCTTCTTTCTTGTCAGTAGCAGGCTTGTCTGCTTCACCTGATGGCTGCTTTTCGTCAGCGTTCTGATCAGCATTGCTATCCTGCTGGTCAGCATCTGCGTCCTGGTCAGCAGTATCCTGATCTACCTGAGTCTGTTGCTGATCCGGAGTGTCAACTTTTGAGCCGCTACCACCGCAACCTGCAAATGAGAAAATCATTACAAGTACGAGAAGAAGCGCAATAATCATATTTCTCTTTTTCATTTTTACCTCTTTAAATAATTTTTTACATTTAGATACTTTTCTTTACAACAAATGTTATGCAACAGTCATCTGGCTACTAACCAGATTTCCGCCACAGCAAAGAATAACAGAAATCTCACTGCCATTCAACACTTCTGTTGGGATATAAGCAGTAAATCTTCCTGCCAAAATATTCTGAGTATCAGCAGCACCTACAGGGCAGGCTTCATAAAATCTGATACTCTGGTTGATGCCGTTAGAATTAGAATCGGCAGCTTCCTGAGCAACCATAATAATAACGCGCGAATCTTCATCAATTTCAGCCACGTCATAATTGCCTGCTAAAATGCTGTAACCCGACAGCTCCGCTGACTCGCTGACAGTTGCCGTTACAGTTCTACCATCGGTATTTGCGGCGCCTTCTGCAGCGCTGCTCCAGCCATCAGCAATAAGTTCCTGCAGCGTCACTTCCGGCGCCGCCATTACTGGAGCTCTATCCAGAAGATTTTTTATATTGCGCTCTACAATTTCGATTACCAGGTAATCAGCATCCATAGTATCCAGCCAGTCGATTCTGTAAGGAATCAGTCTGGAGAATACCGCCTGGCCAAAGCTGTCTGCCATAAAAGGATAGAGCGCGTTTCCGAAGGAATCTCTAAACATGAGAAGGCTTCCTTCTTTATTTTCATTCACAGTAGAAATCTTAATAGAGTCTACATTTGGTGTAATACCGCCATGCTCTTTGCTGTACTGGAAAGTGAAATCCTTTTCAAAGTACATGTTCTGATCCAGTTCCTTGCCGGCAGGATAGAGCATCTCATAAAGATCACCTTTAAAATCATATCGGATTTCGTGTCTTTCGGAGAACCAGTCATGGGCATCTACTCCAAGGGTATCTGTAATAACTTTAAGGCCGAGGGCTGCACCGAGATTGTTCCAGTGAGAGTCAAGCTTGTGGTAAAGATCAGAGGCACTCTGAGATGCCATGTCTGAAGAAGCGAGATTCTGATTTACTTCTTTTAAAAGGGCTGCTTTAATGTCGGCATAATTTACTCCCTGATTTGCCAGAGCAGCTTCCAGCTTTTCCAGATTGCCCGGGTCGC
>JAFYUX010000070.1 GCA_017549385.1 Bacillota bacterium | reverse complement strand
TGCAGCTGATGCTTCTGGTTCGAATACAAACGCAGCGTCGTTTACCTGAAGCTTTTCAAGAGCGTCCTTTACGTTGTCGTACTTTTCGCCTTCGCCTGGGTAAATACCGCAGTAAACCATAGACTGTACAGCCTTATAACCCTGAAGAGGTTCTGCTGTAGGTCTATCAGCGTGAGTGATAGTATCACCAACTCTAGCATCTCTAACCTGCTTGATACTGCCGCAGATGTAGCCTACTTCGCCTGCTCTTAGACAATCAACAGCTGTAGGTGCTGGTGAGTAAACGCCAACTTCTGTTACTTCGTACTTTTTGCCGGTACTCATGAGTCTGATGATGTCACCCTTCTTTACTGTACCGTCAACGATTCTTGTATAGATAACTACGCCCTTGTAGTTGTCGTAGTATGAGTCAAAAATAAGAGCCTTGAGCTCTGCTTCGCAGTCACCAACTGGAGCAGGAACATTCTGAACAACGTCCTCAAGAACATCGATGATGTTGATACCTTCTTTTGCTGAGATAAGAGGAGCATTTTCTGCATCGATACCGATGATTTCTTCTACTTCCAGCTTTACTTCGTCTGGTCTTGCAGAAGGAAGGTCAATCTTGTTGATAACCGGAAGGATTTCCAGATTTTCATCAAGAGCCAGGTATACGTTTGCCAGAGTCTGAGCTTCTACACCCTGAGTTGCGTCAACGATGAGAATAGCACCTTCGCAGGCAGCTAAGCTTCGTGATACTTCGTAAGTGAAGTCGACATGTCCCGGTGTATCAATGAGGTTGAGGATATATGTTTCGCCATCCTTTGCCTTATATACGAGTCTAGTTGTCTGGAGCTTGATTGTGATACCTCGTTCACGTTCGAGATCCATGTTATCGAGATACTGAGCCTTCATGTCTCTAGACGCTACGAGGCCTGTAGTTTCGATGAGTCTGTCAGCAAGAGTTGACTTGCCGTGGTCGATATGTGCAATAATGCTGAAATTTCTAATATATTTCTGATAAGAATTCATGCGCTTTCCTTTCAACGATTTGTAAAAAATAGTGTACGAAATCTTGTTATTTCTTAAAATACACGCAATAAGCCGTATATCTTTTGCATGGCTCCGCCATGAGAATAGACTGACCGCAATATATCATTTTATATTACCATTTTACTGCACATATTTCAATCATAAGTCTTTTAACGTGTTGGCGAAGACATCCGCAAGATAAATAGCTGAAGTATTTACCTGATCGATTGTATTCGCATCATTTCCCAGTTCCAGCAATATGTATCGATCAGAGAGATATCCGTTAAATTTATATGGTCGTTCTATTATTCCTGTGGCAAAACCTGGATACATTTCGTTTGCTTTATTTACGATTTTTTCTGCAAAGGCACGGATTTCGTTGTAATTTTCGTTACCTGTACCCACTACAAGGCTGAAAGAAGCCACTGTCTGACCTCCTATCTCAACTGTTTTTGCTTTGCCGTTGCTGGATGATGCCGCATCTCTGTGCATATCTATAATCATCTCAACGTCACCATACTGAGACAGGAGCGACTTTGCTGTTTCTAACGATCTGTTATATGACTTGTTATAGGATGGTGAATCATGGAGTGTTCCATCATGAACAACACTAAAACCTTTTGCTTTAAGTGCGTTTGTAAGGGTTGTGCCGGCTTCTCTTACTGTTCCAGATGCATCTGTAGAATGTGTGGATGTGTTGGCCAGAGGCTTATATGCTTCTGTGGCATGAGTATGATATATGAGTATATTGCCTTTACCTGTAACGTTGCTGGTTACAGTCTTTATTTCTTTCTGATTTTCCAGTTTATCTGCAGTGACTACAGCAGTTACTTCAGCTGTCTCTTTTGCTTCAGAAGGATTTTCGTCAGCGGTAGCTGTCGTATCGGTTTTAATATTATCGTCTGGTCCTGCTGCAAGTTCTTCGAGATTAAGACTGAATACTGGAGCTGCTTCCTGGAGTTTTGCAATCTGCTGTGCGGCGGGACTTTCTGCCGGAAGCATTGTTATAACCATTAGAAATGAAGCAGTCCAGGCCATTATGTTGAAAATATGTCTTGTACCTGTTCTGCTGCCAGGCCTCCTTCTTCTGTTTTTTCTGTTGTTCATATTATTCTCCTCCCTTTATATACTCATACTTTTATATGCAGAGATTAGGAGAATTATTAGCAAAAGTGGATATGCCTTTTATTTTCTGAACATAAGAAAAGACCCGCCAGTTAAGGCAGGTCCTGTCTTTTACATTTGCATTATCATTTCTTATCAGGATTTTACTTATCTTGGATTATTTCATTTGAGTGATTTTGTTTTTATCTTAGATTTCCTGCATCCAGAGACCGTGGAGATTGCAGTAAGCGTATACTGCTACAGGCTTTTCGTCGCCGATGTAGAACTTAACTTCTGGAGCCTGTTCTGCGTTGAGATACTTAATCTGACCACCTTCTTCTGTTACGAGGTATACCCATTCGATGAGGTGTTCTGGAACCATTGGATGTTCTACAGAACCAACTGATACCTTTACCACGCCATCTTCTACCACTGGAACCGGCATGTGCTTTTCGCCGCTTGCTTCTACAGTGTTAGGAACCAGTTCTACCATCTTCTGTCCGCAGCACATAACTGGAACTTTCTTATCATCGATCATCTGTACGATATTCTTGCAGTGTTCGCATACTAAAAATCTAATGTTCATCATAATATTTTCCTCCATTTAACCTTGTTTGCTTTTGTTTTTAACTCACATTTTTATCTTTTATTTAGGTGTCTTGTTTTATTCAAAACTTTTTGTTACTTCGTTTTGTTGTCTTTATTATACTGGATTTCGGCACTAAAACTGTGATATATGTCACAATTCGATATTTTTTAAAATAAATTTATAAAAACACCTCCAGCATATGTCACCGGAGGTGTCGTAACCCATTACCCTTATTTTAAATTATTATTTATCATTTTAATCATCTGAATGATTATAGTTGGAATCACAGCTGCCGCTGCAATAAATCCTAACTGACCAATTGTGAGAGGTGCCACCAGGAAAAGTCTCTTCAGGAATGGAACGTAGAGAACCATTAAGAGGAAAACTACGCCTGCTGCAAATGCAAGTACACTCCATTTGTTGCTCATGAGACCAAGTTTGCTTAACGGTTTTTCACCTCTGCAGTTAAAGCCGTGGAAAAGTCTTGCAAGTGTAAGTGTAGCAAAAGCCATTGTTGTAGCCGTCATTGCATCTGTCTGATAGCCATAATAGAAAGCAGCTATCGTCGCTATTGCGATAAGTGTACCAAAACCCAGAAGCCTTATAGAAAAGTCTTTTGTAAGGATTCCAGTGTTTGGATCTCGCGGCTTTTCATCAAGAAGACTTGAATCAGACTGTTCCATACCGATGGCCAGAGCTGGAAGTGAATCTGTGAGAAGGTTGATAAAAAGCAGATGTACCGGTGCAAACGGTGCTGGAAGTGCCATCAGCGAGCAGTAAAGTACTGTAAGGATACCCGCCAGATTTCCGGAAAGCAGGAACTGGATAGCATTTCTGATGTTTTTATAAACGTTTCTGCCATTTTCTACAGCCTTGATGATAGTTGCAAAATTATCGTCTGAAAGAATCATGGCAGCAGCGTCCTTTGATACTTCCGTGCCAGTAATACCCATAGCAACACCGATATCCGCTTTTTTGAGAGCCGGTGCATCGTTTACGCCATCCCCTGTCATAGCCACAATAACACCTTTTCTCTGCCACGCATCCACAATTCTAATCTTGTTTTCCGGCGATACTCTGGCATATACAGTTACCCTTTCAAGAATTTCATCAAGTTCATCATCAGTGAGCCTGTCAACTTCCTGACCCGTCATAGCCATATCTCCATCCTGGAAAATGCCTATCTGCTTTGCAATTGCAGTAGCTGTAACCTTATGATCCCCTGTAATCATAACCGGTTTGATACCTGCCCTGATAGCATCCTTTACAGCCTGAGTTGATTCATCTCTAGGCGGATCGATGATAGACACCAGCCCTACAAATGTATAGCCGTTTTCTGTCTCTAATGAAAGAACATCATCATCTCCAACTTCTTTATACGCAAATGCCAGTACTCGCAGACCATTTTCTGAGAAATACTGATTCTGCTTTACGATGGCTTCGCCATCAGCTTCTGTAAAAGGCCTTACCCCTGATTTTGTGGCCAAATTTACTGTTCTCTGAAGGATTACATCCACTGCACCCTTTGTAAATACGGTTTTAACACCATCGATATCGTATTTTACACTCATGAGCTTTCTGTCAGAGTCAAAAGGTACTTCTTCAAGACGAGTTCTTCCATTTCTAATTTCATTATGATTAAGTCCCGCCTTATCTGACATAGTCAGCAGACAATACTCTGTAGGGTCCCCTATCCCCTTTCCTTCACTGAAATATGAATCGTTGTCAAGAACTGCCG
>JAFYUX010000069.1 GCA_017549385.1 Bacillota bacterium | reverse complement strand
CCTGTGGGATGCAGATGCGCTGTCCCGGCTGGATATTATATGGGTTTGTTATACCGTTAAGTGTCATAAGTCGTTGATAATCAGTGCCGTGCTGACGCGCTATCTGATACAGCGTTTCTCCTGACGCCACCGTATGAACAGTAGAACACAAAGATTTGTTAATACTTTCTGATTTATGCATGTGAAAATTCCTCCTGAAACGGGCAATACGTAACCTTTACATTAATGTATTTAAAATGTCTGTGCGGTGTGATAGAATTAAGAAATTATTTGATAGACGAGGTAATAGAAAATGAACCTTAACAGATTATTATTCTTTGACAATATCAGAAATGACGAAATCGTAAAATTAGCCCAGAAAATCACAGATTCTGCAGCATGTTCTCCTCAGGAAAGATCAGACATGTACTACGAACTTCAGCGCAGACTTCTTGCAGCGGTTCCCGCAGGCGATGTGGACGGCACATACTGGGAAAACTATATTTGCAGACTGGTAGAAGAAAGTGAAAACACTTTCAGTCTGGCAGCAGAAAAAGCGGCAGTAGACGACACAGTGAGAAAGCTCTCAGTAGGTGATGTTGCTGATATCATGGAGCTTTTTGCTCTGGACTGGGAGGCTGTATCTGCTGAAATCGGTGACGGCAGACCTTGTGTTTGCAACATGAAGCCACCTGTTGAGGAAGATAGACGCGGTCGCACAGTGAGAGACGCTCTCTTATCTCAGGACACAGAAACTGCAGCATCAAAGCTTGAAAAGTACTATGCAGAAAACTTCTGTGGTATTCTTGGCAAGTATCGTGCATTCGTGTGGGACGGAACCCTCGCAGGTGTACGCAATCAGGATCCTATTACATTTGATGATCTTATTGGTTACGAACACCAGCAGCAGCAGCTCATCAGAAATACTGAAGTATTTGTAGAAGGCAGAAGAGCAAATAATGTTCTGTTATATGGTGATAAGGGCACAGGCAAGTCTTCCAGCGTAAAGGCTCTCCTCAACATGTTTGGTGACAAGGGTCTGCGCATGATCAATGTTGCAAAAGACAGGATCTTTGAAATCAACACTATTATGGAAAGTGTTGCTGACAGAGGTTGCAAGTTTATCATCTTTATCGATGATCTCTCTTTTGAAAATACAGAGATTGAGTATAAGCACTTTAAGTCAGTTCTCGAGGGTGGTGTAGAAGTTCAGCCTTCAAACGTTCTGGTATATGTTACTTCCAACCGTCGTAACCTTGTAAAGGAAACATGGAAGGACAGAAACAGCACAGAGGGCGAAGTTCACGTAAGTGACGGCATCCACGAACGCCAGTCTCTTGCTGACAGATTTGGTCTCACTATCACATTTACAGCTCCAGACAAGCTTCTTTATGCAGAAATCGTAAAGTCCATCGCAAACCGCGAAGGTCTCGAAATCGAAGAGTCTAAGCTCATGGAAGAAGCAAACAAATGGGATATGAGACAGACCAGCCGTTCCGGCAGATCTGCGAAGCAGTTCGTTACACATATTGCTGGACAGCAGAAATAAAAAGCAATTTAGGAAGGGATATAGATGGATTCGATATTAGCTTATTTAATGGACAGGATTATGATCCTTCCTGGTATCATTGTGGGGCTTTGCTTTCATGAGTTTGCTCACGCAAAGGTTTCCAACATGCTTGGTGACCCTACACCTGAGTATCAGGGACGCGTGACACTCAATCCTATGGCCCACATTGACCCCATGGGATTTATCTGTCTGATGTTTTTTGGATTTGGCTGGGGTAAACCTGTTGCGATTAATCCGACATATTACAAGCGTCGCAGAGGCGGAGAGATTATGGTAGGTCTTGCAGGTGTTGTTATGAATCTGCTGATCGCTGTAGCAGGTATGGGGATTCTCAGACTGCTTTACCAGTTTGCACCGGCATTTCTCATGTCACAGACAGGAAGTATTATCAATCAGATTATTGTAGGTCTGATTCAGATCAACATTGTTCTCATGTTCTTTAACCTTATTCCGCTTCCACCACTGGACGGATTTGGTGTAGTTACAAATATCTTCAGACTGGAAAGAAAATCATGGTTCCCAAAACTCTACAGAATGGGCCCTATGATTCTCATGCTTGCCATCATTTTCGACCTGACATCAAAGGTGCTTTCACCTCTTGTTTCAAGCACGTACATGATGCTTGTAGGTATATTTTTCGGGATATATTCTGAAAAATTGAGAAAAATACTTAATGTAAAAAACGGAACTGCTCTATGTGGGCAGTTCTTTTTTTCTACCAGATATTGTGAAATTTTTATGTTTATACGATTTTTGGCAGGGTATAGAATTACCAGATAAAACTGCAGTGCACGGCAGCGTGTAAATAGATTTATGATTGGTATGGAAAGGGGTTAAGATCTATGGATTTTGACAGATTTACAGAAAAAGCTCGTTCGGCGGTGATGGACAGCCAGAACATAGCAATAGAAAACGGACATCCGCAACTTGACGGTGAACATCTCCATCTTGCTCTTTTACAGCAGGATCAGGGCCTTATCGGCAAGCTTTTAGCAAACATGGGAGTATCCCGCCAGCAGGTAGAATCAGACGTTATCTACGAACTGAGTAAGCTCCCAAAAATTTCAGGTAATGGACAGCTTTATGCTTCTCCGCGTATCAACAAGATTTTCATGGATGCAGAAAAGATCGCACAAAACTTTAAGGACGAGTTTGTAAGTGTAGAGCATCTCTACATCGCACTCCTTGAAGAAAAGGGTACACCTTCTGCACAGATTTTCAGAAAATACGGTATTACAAAGGACAGTTTCCTCCAGGCTCTTATGAAAGTAAGGGGTAACCAGAGAGTTACAAGCTCAAATCCAGAAGACAATTACGATGCACTCAACAAGTACGGTCGTGACCTGGTTGAGGACGCGAGAGCAGGCAAGCTGGACCCTGT
>JAFYUX010000068.1 GCA_017549385.1 Bacillota bacterium | reverse complement strand
TGTCTATTACCATGACTCCGTCAGGACGCATGATATCCAGACCTGCACCGATGGCTGCGGCTATAGGCTCTTCCATGATAAAGACCTCTTTTGCGCCGGCATTTGATGCAGCCTCGCTGACTGCTCTCTTTTCAACCTCGGTAACTCCGCTGGGCACACATACCATGATACGTGGCTTGAAAAATCTGCTGGTGCCGCAAGTCTTTCTGATGAAATACTTCAGCATCCTTTCTGTAGTATCATAATCAGAAATTACACCGTCTTTTAACGGTCTTACTGCGATTATGCTGCCAGGCGTACGGCCAAGCATAAGTCTGGCTTCTTCGCCTACAGCGAGTATTTCGTTGTTATCCCTGTTTATAGCAACCACTGACGGCTCGTTTAGCACGATGCCTTTCCCCTGAATGTAAATCAATACATTTGCGGTACCTAGATCGATACCTACGTCTGGTGCTAGTCCCATATTAATCTCCTTTTGTTTTGATAACTCTCCTTTAATCCCCTATTCTGTTATCTGCCAGTCTATCGGTGTCATTCCGTGCTGCTTTAAAAACTCGTTTGTTTTTGAGAAATGTCCGCAACCGAAGAAACCGTTCCATGCTGAAAGCGGGCTTGGATGTGCCGCAGTAAGAATAAGATGATTTGGATTTGTTATCAGCGAAGCTTTCGCTTTCGCATTTGCCCCCCACAGCAGAAATACCATAGGCTCCTCGCGTGCAACGAGATGCTTTATGACATTGTCCGTGAAAATCTCCCATCCTTTTCCTCTGTGTGAGTTAGCCTGTCCGCCTCTCACGGTAAGAGCAGTATTTAAAAGAAGCACCCCCTGCTTTGCCCACTGCTCAAGATATCCGTGACTCGGACGTGTACAGCCAAGATCAGCTTCCAGTTCTTTAAAGATGTTCTGGAGTGATGGTGGCTGTGGTACACCCTTTTTCACAGAGAAACACATCCCATGTGCCTGCCCCGGCCCATGGTAAGGATCTTGTCCTATTATAACCACTTTTACGTCTTTGTATGGCGTAGCCTTGAGAGCATTAAAAATGTCATACATAGACGGGTAGATAACTCTAGTTCTGTATTCTTCTATGAGAAACTTCCTGAGATTCAGGTAGTACTCTTTGTCAAATTCTCCGTCGAGAATCTGATCCCAGTCATTCCCTAAGTTTACCATGTTGTTTTCCCTGATTTATGAAAGTGTCTTTTCGATAAGATCAGCAAGATCTCTCGCGAGAACTGTAATCTTTTCTGTATCTGAACCCTCAAGCATAACTCTTACGAGAGGTTCTGTACCTGATGTTCTGATGAGAACTCTGCCTTCGCCTGCCATTGCCGCTTCCGCCTCTGCGATAGCAGTGCTGATAGCAGGTACTTCCATGTAAGTGTATTTGTTTTCGTTTTTTACTCTTGCGTTAATGAGAACCTGTGGATAGATTGACATTTCAGCAGCCAATTCTGAAAGCTTTTTGCCGTAACGTCTGTAAGCCATGAGAAGCTGAAGTGCCGCGATGATACCATCACCAGTTGTGCTGTGCTCCAGCATGATGATGTGGCCAGACTGTTCGCCACCGATTACGCAACCTGTATTGAGCATGCTCTCAAGAACATATCTGTCCCCAACTGCAGTAACGTCAACCTTGATACCAAGCTCCTCAGCTCTCTTGTGGAAGCCAAGATTTGACATAACAGTTACTGTAACCAAATCGTTTACGAGACGACCTTCGTCCTTGAGGAACTTTGCGCAGATGCTGATAGTTCTGTCACCATCTACAGTATTGCCGTTTTCGTCAACTGCAATAAGTCTGTCAGCGTCGCCGTCAAAAGCGAGACCGAGGTCAGCCTTTTCTGCCACTACTGCTTCACCAAGCTTTTCAGGATGAGTAGATCCACACTTGTCGTTAATATTGATACCGTCTGGCTGATTGCCGATAACAACAACTTCAGCACCAAGACCTGCAAAGATATCTTCTGCTACAGAATATGAAGCACCATTTGCACAGTCCAGAACGATTTTAATACCTTCTAATGAGCCGCTGAATGTAGACTTTGCGAACTCCTTGTAATCCTCAGCCGGGGATCCCTCCGGGATCAGAATACGACCGAGAGCGCCACCTGTAAGAGTTGTGTCTATTACAGTTTCGCCCTTTACGATCTTTTCAATCTCATCTTCGATAGAATCATCTAACTTGAAACCTTCTGAGTTAAAGAACTTGATACCATTGTACTCATATGGGTTGTGTGACGCAGAAATAACTACGCCAGCCTGCGCGCCATACTTTTTAACGAGATATGCAAGAGCAGGTGTAGGAAGAACTCCTGCCTTGATAACATCACCGCCTACTGAAAGGATACCTGCACAGAGCGCATCCTCAAGCATGTCGCCTGAAATACGAGTGTCCTTTGCGATGAGAATAAGTGGTCTTTCTGATTCTTTGCCGAGAACATAAGCTCCTGCCTTACCAAGAGCCATTGCAAGCTCCGGTGTGAGTTCTGTGTTTGCCACACCTCTTACACCGTCTGTTCCAAACATTCTTGCCATTTGATGTTAACCTCCGATTATTCGTTTTATATTTTATGAGACGTGAAGCTTTACAACAGGCTTGTCAACGCTGATACCTTCAGACGCTGCCGTCTGAGAAACCGCCACATCCACAGGCACTTCATGTGTACCTGATGTCAGTTTGCTGCAATCGATAGACATAGTGAAATCCTGTGTGCCGATTTCCTCAAGAGCAGTGCCTGTACCGTAAACAGTCAGTGAAATACTCTGAGCATCAAACACGATTGTGTGTCCATCTCCAATATTTTTCAGAATGATGCTGCTAGTGGCATAACTGAGATTTCTGTTGTCCATCTTGTTTACAGTCACCTGAATTGTTGTGGCATTCTGGCTCTTTGCCAGTCTTATGCTTCCTGAGATATCAAGGATAATAGGAATATCCTTTGATGAAGTGATTTCAGAAAGGTCAATAGGCACAGCCTTAACCTTTGTGATATCTGCCACATCAGACTCTATACCTGCAATCTTTACTGACTCTGGTGCAATGATAGAAGCCAGTTCGAGATTGTGAGGAAGAGAACCTACTGTTGTCACTTCCAGCGGAACAGTCTTTACACTGTAAAGCTGTGCCTGGCATGTAAAGTCTTTTATAGCTACTGTCACATCATTTACTTCCGCACCTGAGCTGTCTACAGGTGTGAGATCTGATGCGAAGGTTGCTTCTGTTTCACTGAGCTGTGTAGCGTCAACCTTCGCGATAACCTTTTCTACAAGGTTAACCTGTGATTGTGCACCTGAGATGGCAACAATCTGGGTTGACATACCTGTACATACAGCTTCTTTCTTATCGGGAACACTGCCTTCGAATAAGATTTCAATGTCCTTGTCGACAGATACAATCTTTTCAATCTTTACTCTGATCTGCGCCGGGTTGATTTCTACAACACTTACAGATGAAGGTACATGTACTCTTACTTCAGAATAATATTCGCCTTCTGTGTAAGACGACATATCGATGGACGCAACGATATCTTCGCGCTTGATAGAGCGGAGTGCACTACGCTTACCTTCAAGTTTTACTGAAACGGTCGTTGTATCTATAGCACCGATTGTGAGATCTTTTGATTCTAATGTTTTAGCATTGAGCATTTCTACAGGAATATTTGTAAATACTTCTGTCTGTGTCGGATTTTCGCCATTGATAACGTAAAACCAGCACGCTAAAGCAATCAGAAGCGAAAGAACTATGCTAATCATCTTTTTCTTTTTAACATCAGTCATTGTTCTTCCTCCTGAAAATGTTCATGAGAGGGTTAGAAGAATCGCCATCTTCACCTTCTGACATTAAGAAGTTGTAGAGATTTTTCTCAACAGTTCTTACGTCAAGATATCTGTAAAGTTTGCCTTCTTCTGCCATAGAGATAATGCCTGACTCCTCGGATACGATGAGTGTGATAGCATCTGATGTTTCTGTGATACCGATGCCGGCACGATGTCTTGTGCCAAGAGTTCTGTCCAGAGCATCATTTCTTGAGAGCGGCAGTACGCAACCTGCAGCATAAATACGCTCATCTCTGACTACAACTGCACCATCGTGAAGTGCGGAGCCTTCGTAGAAGATAGTTTCTAAGAGCATTGCGCTGAGTTCGGCGTCTACCTTTGTGCCGTTTTCTATGATCTCGCCGAGAGCTGTATCTCTTTCGAGAACAATAAGAGCACCGATCTTGTTTGCTGAAAAGTACTCCAGAGATCTGCAAAGCTGAGAAATCATATCTTTGATAGAATCCTTTTCTGTACTTGTCAGAGTTTTAATATTGAAAAACTTTTGGCGGCCCAGCATCTCCAGAGCTCTTCTGAGCTCAGGATGGAATATAACTACAATTGCCAGAATACCGTAAGTCATTGCATTGCTCAGTATAAAGTGAACAGTATAAAGATTGAGCACGTCTGAAACCAGCAAGGCACCCAGCAGAATGCCTATACCCTTTACCAGCTGCTGCGCTCTAGTTTTACTGATATAGTTAATAATCTTGTATACGGCAAAAGCAACGATGGCGATATCTACGATATCGAGAATTCGGATACCCATAATGGAATCCAGCAGTGAATTAAAAAACGCCTGCATTACATCGTCCTCCTGTTGTTTGTGTGGTTAACAATATATAAATATAAGAATAATTGCGTAAAAAATGACATAATGAGCCTAATAACCCAATTTAATCATTATTATTCTATTGTACTAATAATCCGCTTTATTCTCAAGGGTTTTAGGGACGATTTTGAATGCAAAATGCATAGTGCAGAAGCTGTTTTCATAATTGTGAAACCGCATTATAAACAAACAACAAAAAAGGATCTGCGGGCATCAACGTGATGCCCGCAGATCCGAAACGGAAAATCGTATATTATGAAAATCAGTATTCAGAATTTAGTTTGTCTAATACCTCTCTTTTAAATCTTTTTTAGTAAATCGGATCGATGAGACCGTAGCCTCCATCATTTCTCTTGTAAACAACTGCAACCTTGTCAGTAGCAGCATTCATGAATACGTAGAAGCTGTGTTCGATGAGTTCCATCTGGAGAATAGCTTCGTCCACATCCATAGCTGTGATTTCGAAAGACTTTAACTTAACTGGAGCGAGATCGTCTTCTTCAACATCGATTTCTGGAACTTCTTCAAATACGATGTCCTTAACCTGTCTCTTGCTCTTCTGGATCTTTTTCTTGTAACGAGAAATCTGTCCAGAAAGTCTGTCTACTACCTTGTCCAGGCACACATTCATGTCAGAATCTGTGTATTCAGCTCTAAACAGCATACCCTTGACGCTTATCATGGCTTCCATAGTCTGTCTGTTTTTCTTGTAGCCCATGGTAACATTTGCCACAACATCGTCAGAGAAGAACTTACCAAGTTTCTCAAACTTCTTTTCGATCAGTTCGATCTGTCTGTCATTAGCTGTAAAACCTTTGCTGGAAATGTTAACCTTCATAGTAGCGCCTCCTTATTATTTATTTATATTATATTATTCTATGTACACTAACGAATTCCTCTATCTTTTTTGAAAAAAACGAGTGTTTTGAGCAGATATAATGAATACAGAATCCTATATCCAGAAAACACTGTGTTCTTATTTTTTTAATTCCCCTGACACCCCTTTTTAACCACTTTTTACGAAAATTCACCGGATTTTTTGCTTTTTCCACGCCCCAAACGAACATGTGGATAAGTCCATTTTCTGTGGATAAGTGCTGTGGATATTGAAATATCAACGTTTTTCAGTGTGGATAATTTCATGCTTCACCCTCCTCCGAGAACATCCGTTCACGAACAGCCACAACCCAGTATTTTCAACGGTTCTAGCCATTTTTCATTTGTACTTTTAAATATACAAAACAGCAAAAATGCCGGTTTTCCTTGATAAATCAACATTGTGGAAAACTCTGTGGAAAACTGTGGACAAATAAAAAAAGAACAGGGAAAATCCTGTTCTCAATCAGCAGAAGTCTGATATGCCCGCCTGACCTGGTCTTTGACCCCACACCCGCCTGTGGACATGAGATTTTATAGTATTTTCCACAGGTCTTACTTCTAAACCGCGCCATGCTCACGGAACGCGAACGTTCTGCTTACGTGGGTCCTTTTGCCCGCGACTGGCCTGGACTTTCAACCACAGACACGGGCATGTCAGACTTCTGCTCTATATCAAATTTTTATATAGTCCTGCCCTTCTGGACAGAACACGCCACCTATTATAACTCTATTTGAATCACAAATCAAACGTTATATCTTTTAATGGTCGCTGATTTCTACCTGATGCCAGACTCAACACTGTCACTTTTGATGCACCAGCCTGTTTTAAAATCTTTGAACACTGCTGAGCAGTTGCCCCTGTGGTGTATATATCATCTACCAGAAGTATATGTCTACCGCAAACCAGCTGTTCTGTACCGTAACGAAGCCTGAAAGCGTCTTTTAGATTTTTTTCTCTGTCGCTGATCCCCAGCCTATTCATAGGCGCAGTATTTTTGACTCTCAAGAGAACATCTCCTCGGAAAGAAATATCTAAACGTTCTGCAGTGTATCCTGCCAAAAGAGCCGCCTGATTGTAGCCTCTCTTTTTTTCCTTTGCTGCAAACATCGGAACAGGAATAACCATGTCAAAAGGCACAGTATCATAAAGAGCATGTATCTTGTCCTGCAGCATCTCCGCAAAGTTTCTGGCCATGTAGCTCTTGCCGTGATACTTAAACTCCTTGATCAACAGTCGTTCCATGTCAGTATATTGAAAACACGTTATGCCGGAATCAAATGCTCTTTCGTTGTTTTTGCACTCGCCACAAACATCGTCAGGATACCAGTCTTCCAGAATCTTTCCGCAGTATCTGCAAAACCTGCCGTTTGCCCATTTTACATCTGAAACACACGACTCACAGAGAGAATATAAACTCCCCCTCTTCAGCGGTTTTCCGCAATGCATACAGTAAATATCAGGTGGAAATATAAGATCAGCCACAGCTGAAATAATATATTTAAGTTTCGTATATGCCTCCTTTAGAGATTTTCCAGCATAAGAAACTTTTCCAGTCTGGCACGAAGGCCTGAATATCTTTCATCTATTCTGTTGTTGTCGATCATACCGTGAAGCACACGCTCTGAACCTACCAGCACAACACTTGTCTTGCCACGGGTAACCCCTGTGTATAGCAGATTTCTGTTGCTGAGCATCGGAGGAAAATGAGCCATCGGCATAACGATAACAGGAAACTCACTTCCCTGACTCTTGTGAATCGTCATAGCATAAGCAAGTTCCAGTTCCTCTGTCTGATTAAACTCGTACTCCACGTATTTTACTTCGTCAAAGACAACGGTAATCTTTCCGTCCTCTTTGTTGATATCAGCGATATAACCTATATCACCGTTAAAGATGCCTTCGCCATCCAGGAAATTATCTTTTCTGGACCACTCCAGTCTGTAGTTATTTTTAATCTGCATGACCTTGTCGCCGACTCTAAAGATCCTGTTCTGGAACTCTTTTTCAACCAGACCTTTACGAGGCGGATTTAAAATAGCCTGCAGTTCTTTGTTTAAATTATGTATGCCCAAAGTACCTTTTCGCACCGGCGTCAGCACCTGAATGTCCCTGGAAGGGTCGCAGTCGCTGTAGAAGCGCGGGAGACGTTCGGCGCAAAGCTCCTTGATAGTGTTAAGGATAGCCATTTCGCTGTTACGACTCATCATGAAAAAGTCTTTGTCCTTT
>JAFYUX010000008.1 GCA_017549385.1 Bacillota bacterium | reverse complement strand
GATGCCATCAGCATGAATTTTGAAAAGGTGTTTACTGAACTCTTCGGAGGTGGTAAGGCAGAACTTCGCGTAGAATCTGACGAAGACCTGTTAGAAGCAAACATCGAAATTGTTGTTCAGCCACCAGGCAAAAAGCTCCAGAACATGAACCTCCTTTCAGGCGGTGAAAAGACAATGACGGCCATCGCCCTCATGTTTGCAGTTCTTAAGGCAAAGCCTACACCATTCTGCGTCCTGGACGAAGTAGAAGCGGCCCTCGACGAAGCAAATATCGAACGTTTTGCAGAGTACCTCAAGCAGTTTGCTGACATCCAGTTCGTTTTAGTAACTCACCAGAAGGTTACTATGGAATACGCAAATGTTCTCTATGGCGTAACTATGCCAGAAAAGGGTATCTCAAAGATCCTTTCACTGAGACTTGCAGACGCAGAAAAAATGGAAGGTCTCAGCTAGAGATTTTCTGCAATAACATACGCATTCACGACCGCTCCGCGGTCAAAAAATAAAATACATAGGAGGCTATAGACATGGCATTCGGTGAAAAGAAAGGCTTTTTTGCCAAACTGAAAGAAGGTCTGACCAAGACAAAAGACGGAATGGTCGGCAAAATCGAAGATATTATCTTCCAGCGTCCTAAAATCGACGAAGACATGTTAGAAGAACTCGAAGAAGCTCTTATTCTGTCCGACATTGGTATGGACACAACAGACAACATTATTTCTCAGCTGAGAAAAGACATCAAGACAGAAAAGCTTGCTGAACCACAGCAGGTTAAAGATCATATTAAAAAGATTGTAAGCGACCTTATCACAAGAGAAGAAGGCAATCAGCTCAGTGACAAGACTCCGCTCATCATTCTCATGATCGGTGTAAATGGTGCAGGTAAGACTACATCAATGGCAAAGATTGCTCATATGCTCAAGGAACAGGGCAAGTCAGTAATGTTTGCAGCAGGTGACACATTCAGAGCAGCAGCTATCGAACAGCTTGAAATCTGGGGCGACAGAGTTGGCGTTCCTGTAATCAAGCATAAAGAAGGTGCTGATCCATCTGCAGTTATTTATGATGCTATCAGTGCAGCAAAAGCTAGAAACATTGACGTACTCATCTGCGACACAGCAGGCAGACTCCAGAACAAAAAGAATCTCATGAACGAACTCGAAAAGATGAACAAGATCATCGCTCGTGAGTATCCTGAAGCTGATCAGGAAACACTTCTTGTTCTCGATGCTGCAACAGGTAAAAATGCTATTTCACAGGCTAAGGAGTTTGGTGGCGTTGCCAAGCTCACAGGTATCGTACTTACAAAGCTGGATGGTACAGCAAAGGGCGGTATCGTTATCACACTGGCTGACCAGTTTGATGTACCTGTAAAGTTTATCGGTGTAGGCGAAGGCATGGACGATCTTCAGACATTTGATCCTCAGTCTTTTGCAGATGCACTTTTTGACTAAGTATAGATTCCGAAAGGCAGGTAAAAATACATGAGAAAATCCGTTGTAGCCATTGTAGGCAGACCTAATGTAGGTAAATCGACGCTTTTTAACAAAATTGTAGGCAGACGTGTTGCTATCGTAGAAGATACTCCAGGCGTAACACGTGACCGTATTTATGCAGAAGCAGAATGGAACAACATTCCGTTCGTACTTATTGATACCGGCGGTATCGAACCTGATACTGACGATATCATTCTTTCACAGATGAGAGCTCAGGCAGAAATCGCTATCGAAACTGCAGATGCAATCGTATTTATCGTAGACGGTAAGGCAGGTCTCACAGCAGCTGACAGAGAAGTTGGCGAAATGCTCATGAAGACAGGTAGAGAAGTTATTCTCTGCGTAAACAAGATCGATTCTCCAAAGCTTCCTGACGATTACTATGATTTCTACGAACTTGGCCTTGGTGAACCGATTCCGATTTCAGCAGCAAACATGCTCAATCTCGGTGACCTCTTAGACAGAATCGTTGAACAGTTCCCTGATGATGTTGACAAGGAAGAAGACGAAGAAGACATCAAAATCGCTATCATCGGTAAGCCAAACGTAGGCAAGTCATCTCTCGTTAATGCTATCATCGGCGAAAACAGAGTTATCGTAAGTAATGTCGCAGGTACTACTAGAGACTCAATCGATACACCATTCGAACGTGATGGTCAGAAATATACACTTATCGATACAGCTGGTATCAGAAAGAAAAAGAAGGTAAACGAAGACGTTGAACGTTACAGCGTTATCCGTGCCATCTCAGCTATCGAAAGATCAGATGTGTGTATTCTCATGATCGATGCTCAGGAAGGCGTTACAGAACAGGATAAGAAGATCGGCGGTTACGCTCACGAATCAGGTAAGGGCGTTATCATCGTAGTAAATAAGTGGGACCTTATCGAAAAGGATACTCACACAATGAACAAGTTCGAAAAGTTAATCAGAGCAGAGCTTTCTTACATGCCATACGCTCCGATTCTCTTTATCTCAGTTCAGACTGGTCAGAGACTCTTCAACGTACTCGACCTTGCACACTCTGTAGCAGAAAACTGTGCACTCAGAATCCCAACAGGTCAGCTAAATGCTCTCATCGCAGATGCAACTATGATGAAGCAGCCGCCATCTGACAAGGGTAAAAAGCTCAAGATTTACTATGCGACTCAGGTTGGCGTAAAACCACCTCTGTTCTCATTCCAGTGCAACAAGCGTGAACTCTTCCACTTTTCTTATGCACGTTATCTTGAAAACAAGATTCGTGAAACTTACGGTTACTCAGGAACTTCTATCAAGTTCGTATTCCGTGAAAAGGGAGAAAAGGAAATCTAATTATGCCAGAAACAACAAATATTTTTGTTCTTATTCTGGGGACTGTTATCGCGTATTTCATAGGTAATCTTTCTCCGGCCACTATCATGGGCAAACTCCATGGTGTGGATATAAGAAAAGAAGGTAGCGGAAATCCAGGTACTACAAATGTACTTCGTACCCTGGGAGGCAAAGCTGCTGCCTGCACACTTCTCATTGATGTATTTAAGGGCTTCATCCCTGTGATTTTAGGCAGATATATCGGTGGCGAACTCATGGCAGTTTGCTGCGGTACAGCTGCTTTTGCAGGTCACAACTGGCCTGTAGCTTACAAGTTCAAGGGCGGCAAAGGTATCGCAACAGGTTTTGGTATGATTCTTGCTCTCGACTGGAGAGTTGGACTTATCGCTCTTGCAGCAGCCGTTATCGGTGTACTGGTTACAAAGAGAATGTCCTGCGGTTCTATCTTTGCTGCAGTGATGTTTTCAGTAGCTACATTTATCTTCAGACCTCATCTCGGTATCTGGAGTGTTGCTGTTGCTGCTCTCATCATCTGGAAGCACAGAGCAAATATCAAGAGAATTATAAAAGGCGAAGAACCGCCACTTGGTTTTCTTTCAAAGAAAAAATAAAGGGTAAAGGAAAATATTATGAGAGATATCATCACTGTCCTGGGCTCAGGAAGCTGGGGAACAGCACTTGCCACTGCTCTTGCAGCAAACGGTTATGAGGTTCGCCTCTGGGGTCGCAACGCAGAGACTATGGCAGATATACATAATAAAAGAGAAAATGTAAGGTATCTTCCAGGAGTAAAACTGGCCGAAAACATCCATTGCTACAGCGATGCTCAGGAGGCTTTAAAGGACTCAAAAATGGCAGTATACGTTGTACCTGCCCAGAGTTTCAGAAGCACTCTCGAGGCAACAAAGGACTACCTTGCCGATGACTCCGTCATCGTAAACTGCGCAAAGGGTATCGAAAGAGGTTCTCTTATGCGTATTTCTGAAATTGCAGCAGAAATCAGACCAGATCTTCCTTTTGCAGTTCTTTCAGGTCCTTCACATGCAGAAGAAGTAGGCAGACAGATGCCTACGACTCTTGTTGCAGCCTCAACAGACATTGCTGTTGCTGAAAAAGTGCAGGATGCATTTATGTCAGAGTTTCTGAGAGTATATACAAACGACGATGTAGTAGGGGTGGAAATCGGCGGTGCTCTCAAAAATATCATCGCACTTGCTGCAGGTATGTCTGATGGCATGGGTTATGGTGACAATGCAAAGGCAGCTCTCATGACAAGAGCTATCACTGAGATTTCAAGACTTGGTGAGCGTCTTGGAGGCAGCAAACTCACTTTCATGGGTCTTGCAGGTGTAGGCGACCTTATCGTAACATGTACTTCAATGCACAGCCGCAACCGCAGATGCGGTATCCTCATCGGCGAAGGTGTATCACCTGAAGAGGCTACGAAGCAGATTGGCATGGTTGTAGAAGGTATGTTTACTACTGAAGCGGCTTATGCTATGGCTCAGAAGTATCAGGTTGAAATGCCTATCACAGATCAGCTTTACCGTGTAATTCAGGGCGAACTGAAAGGCACAGATGCTGAAAAAAATCTCATGCTTAGAGATAAAAAGCACGAAGAAGCATAAATACAAGTGCAGTCTGTTTGACTGCACTTTTTTTTAATTTTAAATTGTATGAAAGAATGATACAGCTCCGTCAGAATCCGTTCGGGCAACACCGAGCCCCGTGATTCTGACAGAGCTGTATCATTGTTTTAGTATTATTTTTATATAATTATGCAGATAAAATAATCTTTTCCTTCGTCGCTTATGCGTTGTAATGAGCGTTTTACTTTAAACTGAAGTTCTTCAGGGACGCTGTTGATTTTTGTGTTAATCTGGTCGGTGACCATGTCGTACAGTGAGCGTCCAAAGATATTTGTAGACCAGATATTATCCGGATGCTGTTTAAACTGCTGGTTGAGATAGTTTATAAGATCCTGGCTTTGGCCTTCTGTGCCTACAATAGGTGAGATATCTGTTGTGATTTCGGTACTTATGATATGCAGAGAAGGGGCATGAGCTTTCAGCCGTACACCGTATTTGTTGCCTTGTCTGAAAAGTTCCGGTTCTTCCAGTCGCATTTCAGACAGCATTGGTCTGACAATGCCATAGCCTGTTTTGCTGACTGCATCGAGAGCATCCTTAAGCTTTTCGTGGGACTGCTTGGCAGAGGTAAAGTCTTTTATAAGCTCAAAGAAATGTCTGTCGTTTTTTACTGCACATCCCATTATTTCACCCAGCACCTGATAAAATAGTCCGCTCATGCAGGTCAGGTCTATAGTAACTTCGCCGGTACCAGGATCTGTTTTTACTATGGTAGCTGTATCTGTTATTTCACCAT
>JAFYUX010000067.1 GCA_017549385.1 Bacillota bacterium | reverse complement strand
GTACAGGTGCCTGCAGGTACTACGGTTCTCGAAGCTGCAAAGCAGGTTGGTATTGATATCCCTACACTCTGTTACTTAAAGGACGTAAACTCTATCGGCGCATGCAGAATGTGTCTCGTAGAAATCAAGGGCGCTAAGGCTTTACAGGCTGCCTGCGTATATCCTGTTGCTGAAGGCAACGAAATCCTCACTGCTTCTCCAGCAGTAAAGGAAGCAAGAAGAGTAAACTTAGAATTATTACTCTCAAACCACAAGAGAGAATGTCTCACTTGCGTAAGAAGCAAGAACTGCGAACTTCAGACTTTAGCAGAAGAATTAAACGTAAAGACACTCAGATTCGAAGGCGAAACTTGTCAGGCTCCAATCGACGCATCTTCTCATTCAATCGTAAGAGATCCGCAGAAGTGTATCTTATGTAAGAGATGCGTTGCTGCGTGCTCTAACGTTCAGAAGATCGGTGTTATCGAAGCAGTTAACAGAGGCTTCAACACTATTATCGAACCTGCATTTGGTCTTCCACTTGGCGAAGTTGGTTGCGTAAACTGCGGTCAGTGCGTAGTTGCATGTCCAGTAGGCGCTCTCACAGAAAAGAGCCAGATCGATCAGGTTTGGGATGCTATCGCAGACCCAGAAAAGGTTGTAATCGTTCAGACAGCTCCAGCAGTAAGAGCTGCTATCGGTGAAGAATTCGGCATGCCAATCGGTACAGCTGCTACTTCACAGATGGTAGGTGCTATGCTCGGTCTCGGTTTCGATAAGGTATTCGATACTGATACAGCTGCTGACCTCACTATCCTCGAAGAAGGTACAGAATTACTCAACAGAATCCAGAATGGCGGCAAGCTCCCACTCATCACATCTTGCTCACCAGGTTGGATCAAGTTCTGTGAACACTACTATCCAGAATTCATCGATAACCTTTCAAGCTGTAAGTCACCACACGAAATGTTCGGTGCTGTAATCAAGTCTTACTATGCTGAAAAGGAAGGCATCGATCCATCTAAGATCGTATCTGTTTCTATCATGCCATGTGTTGCTAAGAAGTTCGAAGCTCAGAGAACAGAACTCAGCCACAATGGTTTACAGGACGTAGATATCGTTCTCACTACTAGAGAATTAGCTCAGATGATCAAGGAAGCTCGTATCGAATTCGAAAAGTGCGAAGGCGAATTCGAAAATCCATTTGGTCCAGCTTCAGGTGCCGGCGTTATCTTCGGTGCTACAGGTGGCGTAATGGAAGCTGCTCTCAGAACAGTTGCTGACGTTCTCACAGGTACAGAAGTAGAAGAAATCGAATACCACGCAGTAAGAGGCGTAGAAGGTATCAAGGAAGCTGAAGTTGATCTCGGTAACGGCACAGTTATCAAGGCTGCTGTAGCTCACGGTCTCGGCAACGCAAGAACTCTCCTTGACAAGATCAAGGCAGGCGAAGCAGATTACCACTTCGTAGAAATCATGGCTTGCCCAGGTGGTTGCGTAAACGGTGGCGGTCAGCCAATCCAGCCAGCTAACGTAAAGAACTGGATCGACCTCAGAGCAGAAAGAGCAAAGGCTCTCTACTCAGAAGACGAAAGACTCCCAATCAGAAAGTCTCATAAGAACCCAGTTATTATGGACGTTCTCTACGGCGAATACTTCGGCGAACCAGGTAGCGAAAAGGCTCACCACCTCTTACATACTCACTACACTGCAAGAGACAAGTTCTAAATCTTCAGATTGTACAAATATGTATATACAGCGGATCCCGTTATGGGGTCCGCTTTTATTTTTTTCTGCCCTGTGATATCATAGACTAGTGCTGTAAAGCGCACCAAATCAACAAAAAACACCGACGGCTCACGTCGACGCGATAAATATACAGGAGGCACTATGTCAAAGTTTTTAAGCAAACTGGCCCTCAGCCTGGATCCATATGTTCCTGGTGAGCAGCCTAAAGATAAAAAATACGTAAAGCTCAACACAAACGAAAACCCGTATCCGCCATCACAGATGGTACAGGATGCTATTGCATCAGCAACATCAGACCTGAGACTTTATCCGGATCCTGATGCTACAGCGGTTCGCGAAGCCATCGCAAAGTACTACAATGATGCGCTGGCTCTGCAGGGAGATGCTGTTATCGACAGCGACAACGTATTTATCGGTAACGGTTCAGACGAAGTACTGGCTTTCGTTTTCCCTACATTCTTTAAGGGCAAAAAGATCGCATTTGCAGATATTACATACAGCTTCTATCCGGTTTACTGCGCCCTCTTTGAGATTCCGTATCAGCTCATTCCGCTGACAGAAGACTTCTCTTACGACATGGATGCGTACACTGGAGCAGGCGATGATATCGGCGGTATCCTCTTATGCAATCCAAATGCACCCACAGGCAGAGCTCTCAGCCTTGCAGAAGTAGAAACTATTCTCGATGCAAACAGAGACAAGCTGGTGCTGGTAGACGAAGCTTACGTAGATTTTGGCGGCGAAACAGCAGTTGCCCTGGTAAACAGATACGACAATCTTCTTGTTTGTCAGACTCTTTCAAAGTCACGTCAGCTGGCGGGTATGCGTGTTGGCGCAGCCATCGCATGCAAAGAAGTTATTGCAGGTCTCAATGCCGTAAAGAATTCATTCAATTCTTATACAGCAGACAGACTTGGCATCGCTGCCGCGAAGGCAGCCTTCGAAGACGTTGCGTACTTTGATGAAACAAGAAACAAAATTATGGCTACAAGAGAACGTACAGTTAAGGCGCTGGAAGCTATGGGCTTTGATGTTATTCCATCAAAGGCAAACTTTGTGTTTGCAAAGCCTTCAGGTATGCCTGCTGCGGAACTCTTTAAAAAACTTAGAGACGACGGTATCCTTGTGAGATATTTCAACAAGCCTCGTATCGATGACAGACTGAGAATCACAATCGGTACAGACGAAGAAATGGATGCTATGCTTGCTTCAGCAAGAAAGATTCTGGGTAAATAAAGGTAAGTTGTATCAGCAGGCTGGCCCTGCTGATATGTTTTAGTGTAGGATATACAGTAGGAGAAAGGAGGTCAGGATGTTTGACATTCAGAAAAATTTAAAACTGCTGCCAGATAAGCCTGGCGTCTATCTTCATAAGGACAGTCTGGGTCACGTTATCTACGTAGGTAAGGCGGTATCTCTAAAAAACAGAGTGCGTCAGTATTTCCAGTCCCAGACAAATATGCCTGCTAAGGTGAGAGCAATGGTATCTCATATCGAAGAGTTTGAGTACATTACTACTGACTCCGAGATGGAAGCTCTTATCCTAGAGTGCAATCTGATTAAAAAATACATGCCAAAGTACAACGTACTTTTGCGTGATGACAAAACATATCCGTATATAAAGGTAACTCTTGGCGAAGATTTTCCGAGGATTATAAAGACTCGTCGAGTAGTGGATGATGGTGCGGAGTATTTCGGACCTTACAGTGACGTAGGTGCGGTAAATGAGATTATCGACCTGCTAAACAACATCTACACTCTCAAGAGATGTTCTGCCAGAGCTTTTCCTGACAATTTCAGACCTTGTCTCAACTTCCACATCCAGCAGTGCCGAGGCATTTGTGCCGGTAAGGTTACAAAGGCTGAGTACCGCAAGGTTATAGACGAAGTTATAGCTTTCCTCAAGGGCCACACTAAGGGCCTGGAGGAGATGCTGACAGCCCGTATGATGGAAGCTTCTGATGCTCTTAACTTTGAAAGAGCGGCTGAGTATCGCGATAAGATAATAGCTGTGAGAGCAGTCAGCGAAAAACAAAAAGTAGTTCTGGGCAGTGCAAATGACATGGATCTTATCCTTACTGCTCACGGAGCCTCCGGCTACCACGTG
>JAFYUX010000007.1 GCA_017549385.1 Bacillota bacterium | reverse complement strand
TGAGACTGACAGTTGCTGCTACAGAATCCATACATTTAAAGTGGCTGTCTCCCGGCAGGCCAATCATAAGCTGGATGCCCAGAGTGAATCCCCATTCTTTAATCATGCGGGCGCTTCTAAATACAGTATCTCTATCATGACCTCTGTTTGAACGTTTAAGTACAACAGGGTCAAATGACTGTACGCCTAACTCGATAACATCGACGCTGTGTGCTTTGAGATTTTCTAATATTGTATCATCGATATAGTCTGGTCTTGTGGAGAGATGTATCTGATGGATTTCGCCACGATCCTTATATGATTTTGCAATTCTAAGATATTCTGTCTGTTCCTCAATAGGGATTCCGGTAAAACTGCCACCGAAAAAAGCTATCTCGACAGTTGTGATATTTGGATTTTCTTTTATAGTTGCAAGATTGCGATTTATAGTTTCTTCTGCTTCAGCAGGTGTCGGCGGAGCCGTCCTGGCAGTGATGGCTTTCTGGTTGCAGAAAACGCAGTCGTGGGGGCAACCTGCGTGAGGAATGAAAATCGGTATTATTGCGTGAGTTTTCATATATGTGCCTCTATGGATAAAAGCAGAGCCTGCAGCTAGCAGGCCCTGAGTTTTTTATGCGATGTAAATGATGGAACCGATGTCAGTAAGCTGAGTGTCCTGTGTCCATACAGGAGTGTAGCCGCGAGACTCGATAAATGAGCAGATAAGCTCAAAATCTGGGTGGTCTGACAGGTTGCCGTTAAAGTAAATCTTGTCTTCGATTGTGCCGCAAGTACCGCCGATAAAGCCGTATTCGAAACCTTCCAGAGCAGCATAACCCTTTCTGATGAGGAGAACTTCGATAGTGTCTGTCTCAGCAGCGCGAGGATCGTCTTCGCAGTCTTCCATAATCATGCGGTTGTAGGCTGTGATAGTGCGAGCAATGCCTTCGTCTTCTGTGATGATGGCACGGCTGCCAACTGGGATGCAAGAGCACTTTGTATAGCCCTGCTTTACGTTGATGATCTGAAGACCGGCAAAACGGGCGCGGTCGATAAGAGCAGGTGCAGTGTACTCAGTGTTGTGGATGAAGAATCTGTCAGTTGAAACAGCATTGTATGGCACATCAAAAGGATAATCATATCCGATGCTGCCCATTTCAAACACGATGTCGCCAGAACCTGTAGTCATGGCAGGAATCATAGGCTCGAGAGTTGCATCATCAAGCTGGGATTCCATCTGATCCATGTACTGTTCCTTGAGCGGTGGCTCTGTTTCGATACACTCGTCAACGATGAGAGTGTTTTTTACTGCACACATGTAGATGTCGGGATGAGCTGCAATGGCATTGTAAACCACGTCTGTAGCCTTTACCTTATATATGTCATGTCCTGTTTCCTCAAGCTTTTCCATGAGTTCCTGGCATGCGTTTTCTGAAATAAATATGAGTCCCATATTGTTCCTTTCGTGCTGCAACTGGCTGACTGAATTTCAATCCGCCTTATTTTAAGTCAATAATGTCGATTTCTGGTGGTGACGCAAGTCTCATAGGAAGCTTTGTTGTTCCGAGACCGCTGGTCACATAGAGTTGTGTGCCTCTGTGGGTATCAAATGTGTAGAGTCCTTTGATATAGTTTTTACCATATGCCGGAAGAATGTCGTCATCAAAGCATTTGATGTTGATCTGTCTGCCGTGAGTGTGGCCTGCAAACATCATATCCATATTGTACTGGGTCATCTCGTCCACAAGATCAGGCTCGTGGCAGAGAACGATATTGAACATATCACCTCTAAGCTGGGCTGCATAATCCGGATTGCCATAGCCGATAATAATATCGTCGATACCGAGAATGCCGATGTTTCTATCGCCTAATGGAACATATTCGTTTACCAGAAGATCGAAGCCTCCGGCTTCCATTATATCAGGATATTCGAATTGCATCTGGCCACCATAGTCATGATTTCCGTAAATGGCATATTTTCCGATATTTGCTTCAAGTGATGCCAGCTGGGCAATTACTTCATCTATATCTCCAGTATAATTTTCGTAATCATCTACTAAATCACCCAAAAAAAAGATAACGTCAGGATCTGATTGGTTTATCTTTTTTACGGCTTTTGCAAAGTCTTCTGGTGTGTAATGCTCAGAAAAATGTGTGTCTGCAAAAAGTGCTATTCTGATTCCGGAGGAATCGTCTATATAATCAGTGTAAAAAGACTGCTTTTCTTTTGAGATAAGATGTGGCTCGATATGTCTTGCGTAGCCTGTCACGAGAAGAGCTAGTATTATAAGAAGCGCTATCAGCTTTCGCAGAGGCTTTCTTTTCTTTCTTTTTTTATTTCGTTTTGTCATTTGACTCTCCGTTGTTTTTTCTCGCCATTCTATTATATATTTGCAGGTTGTGATGTAAAGTAAAGATTTGATGAAGATGGCTGAAGTTTACTTATAATCAACGGTTCTGTAGAATGTGGTTTCAATGGGAAAATATAGGAAATCTATTGAATCAAAAGAGCTATGTGTAGTACAATAATTATATCTGAAATCGTGGACGGGTCTCGTTATGACCTGTTCGAACATTAAAAAAGGAAAGGTGTATACTCATGAAGAATTTCAAGAAAGTATTAGCACTCGTGCTCGCTTTAGTTATGGTATTATCTTTTGCAGCATGTGGCGGCGGCAGCAGCTCTTCTAGCGACGCTGTAGTTTACAAGGTAGGTACAGAACCTACATTCCCACCATTCGACACAACTGACGACGCTGGTAACATCGTTGGTTTCGATATGGATCTCATCGCAGCTATCGGCGAAGACCAGGGCTTCGAAGTAACTTTCGAAAACCTCCAGTTCGACTCACTCATTCCTGCTATCCAGGCTGGTAACATCGACATCATCGCTGCTGGTATGAACTGCGAAAACGATGAAAGAAGAGAACAGGTTGATTTCTCAACTCCTTACTACGAATCAGGTCTCGTAGTTGCAGTTGCAGCTGACAACGACACTATCTTAGGCGTTGATGATCTCACTCCTGACATGAAGGTTGCTGCTCAGATCGGTACAACAGGTGCTGATGCTGTTACAGAATTAGCTGCAGAAGGCAAGATCAAGGAAGCTATCATCCTCAACGGTCTCGACACAGCTATGCTCCAGCTCATCAATGGCGACGTTGCTGCAGTTATCAACGACCTCCCAGTAACAAAGGCTTACATCGAAAAGCAGCCTGATGCTATCAAGATCGTTGGCGAAGTTATGAACGCAGAAGCTTACGCTATCGCAGTACAGAAGGGCAACACAGAACTTCTCGAAAAGATTAACACTGGTATGGCTAACATCCAGGCTAACGGCAAGTTCGACGAAATTTACGACAAGTGGTTTGGCGAAGAAGCATAAGATATAGTTTAATATCTAAATTTTCTAGAGCTGTTGCATTTTGCAACAGCTCTTTTTTATGTCATCTGAAAAGTTGATTGGCTCAAACAATGGGTTTATACATTTTTTATGCACGAAATGCATAAAGTGCTTGTATAAAGCTGATAACTTCGTCTGCGGATCAGTCAAAAACGAAAAAATATGCAGAAAAATGCAAATATGGGGAATACTTTCGTTGTAAATGTCTTTTGTACAATGTATAATATATAGGCTAAATTTTGAACGATAGGAGAAATAGATATATGGTAGATTATATTCATGGTATAAAAGTAGCTGCCCTGGGTCTCGGTACAACACTGGCAGTAACAGCAGGCGCGCTGGTAATCGGTATTGTTGTAGGTCTTGTAATGGCTCTTGGCAAGATGTCAAAGCACAAGATTTTAAGATGGCCTGCAAATATTTATGTAGAAATCGTAAGAGGTACGCCTCTCTTCGTACAGGTTCTGATTTTCGCTTATGGTATTCCGTACGCTGTAAATCAGCTCAGTGGTGGCACTGTTAAATTTAACTGGGAACCTATCATCATCGTTGGTGTTCTCGCATGTGGTCTCAACAGTGGTGCTTATCTCGCAGAAATCATCCGAAGTGGTATTCAGGCTATCAATAAGGGTCAGACAGAAGCAGCTCGTTCCCTTGGTATGACTCAGACGCAGAACATGA